>CAMYLH010000062.1 GCA_947259065.1 uncultured Desulfobacterales bacterium | reverse complement strand
TAGCTGTCCGGTGAAATTCTTCGGCTTCAGGATCCAGCTTGCATACATTTTCCAGCATGCAGCCGACAATCCATAAAAAGACCATATTGCCGAACAGGTGGCCGGCACTGCCGTGTAAAAACATATAGGTAAAGGCCGTTAAAAACGATTTGTAAGCCGGTCGGAAGCCATACTGCAGGGCGATGATTTGAGATCGCTGATGTTCATATTCAGTTCTTAAAAGCGTCCACTCGGCATATTGCGGATCTGAGGGCAAAATGATCTCATCGTGGTTGAGTTTTTTAAGAAAAGTAAAATCCCGTTCCATTTCCTAAAGAAACCTATCTTTCTTCAATGGGCACATATCGGTTTTCTTTCGGTCCCGTATAGATCTGGCGCGGACGGCTGAGTTTCCAGTTGGGATCATCGATACTTTCCTTCCATTGGGCGATCCATCCCGGAAGCCTGCCGATAGCGAACATCACGGTGAACATGTTGGTGGGAATTCCAATGGTACGCAGTACAATCCCGCTGTAAAAGTCGACGTTCGGATACAAATTATGCTCAATGAAATAATCATCGTTTAAGGCAATCTGCTCAAGTTCAATGGCCGCATCCAGCAGCGGGTCTGTAATATTTAATTTTTCAAGCAGCGTATCGCACATCTTTTTCATGATTTTCATTCTGGGATCATAGGTCTTATATACCCGATGGCCAAAACCCATCAGCCTGAACGAATCATTTTTATCCTTGGCCCGCTCAATCATTTGTTTCATATTTTTGTTTTCCACAATCTCAGTCAGCATTTCGACGACGGCCTGGTTGGCCCCGCCATGCAGCGGTCCCCACAGGGCGGCAATACCGGCGGAAATCGCCGCATAAAGATTAACCCGGGCACTTCCAACCACCCGCACCGCGGATGTCGAACAGTTTTGCTCGTGGTCCGCATGCAAAATCCAGAAAACGTTCAAAGCTTTGACCACATCCGGATCTATCTCATAAGGCCGGACCGGAGTGGCAAACATCATGTTTAAAAAATTAGCGCAATAAGTCAGATCAGGTCGCGGATAGACGACCTTATGCCCTCTTGAAATCTTATAGGACATGGCGGCCAGGGTTCGCACTTTGGAAAGCAGCCGTGTCACGGTCATATTGATTTCTTCTTGCAAATTGTGCAGCTCCGGATAAAAGCTTCGTAATGCATTGACCATGGATGAGAGGATACCCATAGGGTGGGATGAGCGCGGATAGCTCTCGTAAAAAGCGCGCATGTCTTCGTGAACTAGAGAATTATCATTGAGCAATACGGAAAAGTCCGTCAGATCCTTTCGCCTAGGCAATCTCCCGTGAATGAGAAGATAGGCAGTCTCTGCAAATGTCGACTTTTCGGCCAGTTGCTCAACCGGAATTCCCCGATATCTCAGAATACCCTTTTCGCCATCCATGAACGTAATGGAACTGGTACAGCTTCCGGTATTGGCAAATCCGGCATCAAGGGTTATCAGCCCGGTTTTTTGCCGGAGTTTTGAAATGTCGATGGCCTTTTCCTTTTCCGAACCCATAATTACCGGGAGTTGGTACTCTTTATCGCCGTAGATCAATTTAACCGATTCCGTCATAATATTTCCTCCATAATGGTTCTTTGGCAGGTATAAATATCCGCCCTAATTATATCAATACGCAACGCAGGTCAAGCAATCAGCGACCATCAGCAGAGCTGGGGGTATGAGGAAGACCCCTGGAAGGGGCCGCAGCCACGCTCTGCTGGTGATCGCTGATTTGTAAGCGCCTGAAAGGGACTAATGCAACATTGGGGGTAACCTATATGTTTAACACTGGGGACATTAGTGGGAATAGGTAATATAAAAAGCAGTTTACTTAGTACTTCAATTCGCATTTGCAGTGACAAATACGTCATCGCATTTCCGAATCGATGGACTTCATCGGGGTACTATGATAGATATTTTAAGATTTTAAAAGCTCAATTTAGCTAGTGCCCGTCCATAAAGCGGTTTAAATCAGTTTGGGCACTAAATAAGGAGACCCCATGTCCTTCAAAGAAAATCTATTAAAAAAAATCCAGATAAATATGCTTTCGCAAAAAATTCTGCAATCCATCGGACCCTCGGACAGCGGTCTCAAATTAGATAAAAATGCCATGCGAAGCCTATTGGAGATGAGCCCCTACCAGTATCAAAAAGAACGGGACCTCGATCTTTACATCGAAAGAACGGATGACAGGCAAAGCAACATCCTGGTGTTGGACAATGAGCTGCCCATTTACCAAACCACCATTGAAGACGTGGTAATGCGTAAAAGTCCCTATACCAAGGAAATGCTGAGCATCAGAAATATAATTAAAATCTTAAAGGACTCGGACGTAAAGCTCAGCCGCAAAGAAGCGTCGCTTAAAATCGTTCAAAAAAAATGTATCGATCGTTTGGATCTTACCTATAAAGAAGCCGACATTACAGCGATTGCTCAAGAAGGTTCGGATTCCCTGAAAAATGGATACACCGAGGGCATTATTGAAAGCCTTTGTCTGCTTGCAGAATTGTTGGATTACCAGCCACCGCCAAAAGCGTTTCGAATTCCGCACTATGAAATCTTTGGCAGCGCCGGCGAGAAAGTCGGCGGAGAAATTTTGTACGGGCCGGCAGTGGCTTTAAGTCGTGTCGACAACTCCCTCAGGATGATAAAAGATCAAGTCAGTAGCCTGGACAAGACAAAAATAGAGTTCTTTCAGAAAATGGTGCAGGGGAAGGAAAAGGCCGCTGTCGAGGGAACCGAAGTCTTCCGCTATCTTACGGAAGAGGTTCTGGGTTCCGGGTTCAGAGGTTCATAGAACTCTCTAAAGTCGATAAACGATCGGCTTTTCAAAAGAATCAATTTCTATACCGACCGTGTCCCCGGTTTTGAACTTAAGCGTTTTGAATTTTTTTACCGTCTTTTCGTGCTTATCCATTCGCCAGAATACGGACCACATCGGGTTGCGAACTGTATCAATCCCATAGGCATCATGCCCGCAAAGATTTAGCCTGAATTTATCTTTGGCGATCAGGGTGTCGGTTTCGGATAAAAAATAATCGATTTTATACAAATTGTCATGAAGGGCCCGGGACAGTTTGGCCTGCATTTCCGGATAGTCTTCCAGATAGTGGTTGGCAATCTGGTAAAGTTCTTCCGGTTCCTGAATCGACAGGCCCAGCACGCAGAACCGGTGATGTTTCAATGAGAAGGCCTCAAGTTCCGCCTGGTAGAGGGTGATAATCTCTAGTATTTCTTCAAGGGTCGGTTTTGAATCTCCATTGCCCAGAACAAATTCTTCACATTTGCTGATAATGTTTAAATAAAAAGTTTTATTGTCCATTACGTATACCGGCCGTTCACGGAAGTTATGGTTCTTTCGAACCCTGCGAACCCCGTCAACTTGGACGGATCTCTCCTCCAGTTTAAGTTCAATGGGTTCGATGTGAGAGATATCTTTGGCCTGAACAACATAGATTTCACCGTGTTCGGAAATCACATATTCGATTTCACACTGATAGCCCAGATACTTCTGAATGTCTTCTGATAATTGCAGCAGGCGGATGTCATGCGGAGTCCGGGTTATATAGGGTTCACGCTGAATTTTATGGCTCCGATCGCGAGAGTAGCCGAATTCCCAAAGCTTTCCAATCATTTTTGCCATGGCGCTCGCACCGCTGATAAACGGCATGACGATCACCCCCATATTCTCCATATCAATATCAGGGGCATTGCTGAATTTTTGTTGCCTCCGAATTGAGAGCTGTTTGGCCGTTTTGGCCAAATTAATGATTTTTTTCCTGGCATATTTGATTCCTCCCAGGTCGGCATAGATCTCCAGAGAGTCGAAGGTACCACCCTTGAAGTATTGCTCTTTCGGGTGGGCACTGCGGGCAATGACTTTAAAGCTTTCACGGTGTCGATCCAGGAAAGCCTCCAGGGCCTCAAAATTCTGATTTTTAAAGTCATCTGCTGAAACGTAAATAAAATCGGGGACATTGAATCCACCTTGTAATAGGCGATTCAACAATCCAGCTTTTTCAGGTACGACGGTTTCCATTGGCGTTCTCAATAAGACTTATTTTTTGATCCGCAGTGGGTATTCAGGGTTCTTTAAAACATTGCCCTAACATTGGCGTAATGTTCATACACGGTAAGTACTGGTGAATATAAATACTTTTTTACCGGTGTCAAACTACGGCTAACCAAGAGGTGTGATCATAAAATTAATCTTGACCATGAAGATCGATAATCGTAAAACGGATTGATAACTCAATCAATTTTTCGATCACGAGGCCGAGGACTTCTCAGTTTAGATGAAAAACATCTTTTCACATGTCGAATGGCTGCAAGGTTATGGCGGCACCGACCTGAAAATGGATATTTTGGCGGGTCTGACAGTGGCACTGGTGCTCATCCCCCAATCCATGGCCTACGCCGAACTTGCCGGACTGCCGCCCTATTATGGGTTGTACGCGTCTTTTCTGCCGCCGATGATCGCAGCCCTGTTCGGCTCCAGCCGCCAGCTGGCCACCGGGCCGGTGGCGGTGGTTTCGCTTCTAACCGCTGCAACCCTTGAGCCCCTGGCCACAGCCGGAAGCCAACACTACATTGCTTATGCTATTTTGCTGGCCCTTCTGATCGGCGTCTTTCAATTCGTCCTCGGTGTGCTCAAATTAGGACTGGTCGTCAATTTCATCTCCCATCCGGTGGTAAACGGTTTTACCAATGCGGCTGCTCTTATCATCGCTTCATCTCAGCTTCCCAAACTATTCGGTGTCCATATCGACAAGACCCCGCATCACTATGAAATGATCTACGCAATTATTAAAGCCGCCGGACATTACATGCACTGGCCCACCCTGTTCATGGCAGCGCTGGCCTTTGTCACCATGTATGGATTCAAACGGGTGCTACCGCGGGCTCCCAATGTCCTCGCGGCGGTTGCCGCTACCACAGTTCTCTCCTGGAGCCTTGGGTTTGAAAACAACATTGCTGTGGATATTGTGGCCGTCCACTCAGAGCAAGTCAAACAGGCGGTTACAAAATACAACAACACCATCGGATCCATCACGGGCATGACCGAAAAAAGAGCAGAACTGATACAGACACTCAATGTGGACCGGGCTGCGTTGGATTCGCACGTAATACTCGACACTAGGCATGCGGCGGAGCGCATAGCCTTGCGAATCGAACAATATAAAGAGGACGCCGCCGACTACCGCAAGCAGATACGCAGCTTCCTTTTTGGGGCTGTCAGAGATAAGGACGGCGTACTTGCGTTTTATCCGATCAACAAAAATGCCGGCCACGCTGAAGGTGACGGCCGCATCTGGCGCCTTAAAGTAGGGAATACGCCCCTACAAACGGGCCGTTTACAAATGATCGGCGGCGGCGAAGTGGTCGGCAATATACCCCGGGGACTACCTTCATTTTCGCTGCCCCATATTGATTATCATATTATCATGCATCTTTTGCCCTTTGTGGTCATCATATCACTGCTGGGCTTTATGGAGGCTATTTCCGTTGCCAAGGCAATGGCCGCCAAGACCGGCCAGAGGCTTGATCCCAACCGGGAGCTCATCGGTCAGGGCCTGGCCAATATTTGTGGTTCAGTCACTAAAAGTTACCCGATTTCCGGTTCTTTTTCCAGATCGGCCGTCAACCTTCAGTCCGGAGCCGTCTCCGGTTTATCCAGTGTCTTCACCAGCCTGACGGTGGTAGTAGTGCTATTGGTTTTGACGCCGCTTTTCTACCACCTGCCCCAATCGGTATTGGCGGCAATTATCATGATGGCAGTCGTAGGGCTGATAAATGTCAAAGGCTTCATCCATGCCTGGCAGGCTCAGTGGTACGATGGTGCGATCTCTATCATTACCTTTATGTGTACCCTGGCATTCGCACCTCACCTGGACCGGGGCATCATGATAGGCGTCGGCCTGTCCATCCTCGTTTTCCTTTATAAAAGCATGCGTCCTAAAATTGTCGATCTGTCCCTGGACGTCGACCGCACCCTTCATGACGCTGTCGCCAGCGGCTTGCAGGAATGCCGCTATATTGACGTGGTTCGCTTTGATGGACCTCTATTTTTCGCGAACGCTAGTTACCTCGAAGACCAGATTAGAAACCGCCGGCAGTCGAAATCAGATCTCAAACACATTATCATTTCGGCCGGCAGTATCAGTGATATTGACTCATCCGGAGAAGAAGCCTTATCTTTAACTGTGGATCGGGTCAGAAGCGCCGGAATTGATATTTCCTTGAGCGCCGTGAACCGTTCCGTCATGAAAGTATTCAGGCAAACCCATTTGCTCGTGAAAATCGGCGAGGATCATATCTATCCGACCATTGAAAAGGCCATTTCCGCCATTCACGCCCAAACCCACACGGGCGGAGAGGAAATAAATTGTCCGTTGACGAGCGTATGTCGCAACAGCCTGTCAACTTAATAAAGGGAGAATTTAAATGCCGATCATTACCATATTCAGCGGCGGTTTCTGTCAGGAAGATCCTGTTGTCCGTGAGGTTATTGCCCGCACAGGATACCGGCAAATCAGCGACGACGAAATTGTCGCTGAAGCAAGCCGGCGCTCAGAAATGGCGCAAAGCAAAATTAAGCTGGCCTTCTCAGCCAAGACATCGGTGTTCAATAAATTCACCCTCGAAAAAGAGCGATCCCTGGCCTATATCAAACTGGCGGTTGCCGATTTGATCAGCACTGACAACGCTTTAATCACTTGCTTTTCCGGACAGCTTGTCCCTACAGCCGTCAGCCATACCCTCAGGGTGTGTTTGATTGCACCCATAAAGTACCGAACTGATGCTGCAGCCAAGCAGCAGGGTATATCGGAAAAAGAGGCCGCCAAGCTTGTTCAAAGGCGCGAAGAAGATTGTTCATTCTGGATTGACTCTCTTTTTGGTAACAGTGATCCCTGGGATCCCGATCTTTATGATATTGTCATTCCGGTAGATAAAATGCCGGTGCAGGCTGCGGCAGCCCTCATATTCGAAAATGCCGCCAAGGACATCGTCCAACAGACAACCGAATCAAAGCAGGCGCTGCAGGATTTCCGGCTGGCGGCTGAAATAGAGGTCGCTCTGGTTCAGCAAGGACATACCGTCGAGGCTAGCGCTAAAAACGGCGCCATTACGTTGACCATCAACAAACATGTACTCAGGCTCAACCGGCTTCAGGAAGAACTCAAATCAATCGCCGAACCGATTGCCGGAGTTAAATCGGTGGAAACCAAAATCGGCAAGGATTTTCACAAAACCGATATCTATCGTAAACACAATTTTAAAATGCCGTCCAAAGTGCTGCTGATTGACGATGAACGCGAATTCGTTCAAACGCTGTCGGAACGACTGATGATGCGGCATATGGGTTCGGCCATCGCCTATGACGGCGAGTCGGCGCTTAGCCTGATCAAAGAGGATGAACCGGAAGTCATCATTGTCGATCTTAAAATGCCAGGTGTTGATGGCTTGGAGGTTTTGCGGAAAGTGAAAGAAACACGCCCGGAGATCGAGGTCATCATTCTGACCGGACACGGTCATGAAGCAGACCGGCAGTTATGTATGGAGCTGGGTGCTTTTGCCTACCTGCAAAAACCGTTAGACATCAATGTCCTCAGCGAAACAATTCAAAAAGCCAACGAAAAAATTCGGCAGAAGAAGGACAAATAGGATTGAGGATATTTAATTGAGAAAATGAGCTAAAATTTGAAATGAACTAAAATGAGCTAAAATTGTGGTATTCTGTCAATTTTATAAAAACAGAAAGAGCCTAGCGTTTCCTTAATTTTAGTCATTTTAGGCATTTTAGATCACTTTAGGCATTCGTTTATTCCGCTATATCAGCCTATTGTAATAAACGTCTAAATTACATGCATGGTTTAAAACATGTCTATACTTAAAAAACTGAAACCCGCTTTCCTGGATCACAAAGACGTCACCGCCGGGCCGT
>CAMYLH010000061.1 GCA_947259065.1 uncultured Desulfobacterales bacterium | reverse complement strand
TTTTCTTACAACATGTTGTCGTTAAAACCCGATAACAATAAGGGCCGAAACAAATTATACCATGCTCATCAGCAGTTCGTCCGGGTCCTCCAGTGCATCTATGATGACTCGCAGGAACTTTATCGCATCGGCCCCGTCCAGCACACGGTGGTCAATGCAAAGGACAATGGGCATCATCAGACGGGGAACGATCTGAAAATCTCCTTTGCCCTTATCCCTGACAACCGGTTGCATGCGCGCCTGTCCCACTCCCAGAATGGCGACCTCGGGGTACTTGATGATCGGTGCAAAAAATCCGCCGCCCATGGCTCCGGCGTTCGTGATCGTAAATGTACCGCCCTGCATTTCTTCCAGCGTTGTTTTGCGGGTGCGGGTTCTTTGAACCAGATCGCTCAACTCGACGGAAAGCTCCTTAATGCTTTTACGGTCCACATCCCTGACCACAGGGACAATCAGACCCCTGTCCGTATTGACCGCCACACCGATATGATAATACTGCTTGATGATAATCTCTGCATTTGCCGTATCCAGGGTCGCATTAAAATTCGGATAGGTTTTCAGGGCAGTGGCGATCGCCTTTAATGCGAACACTGTTAAGGTTAACTTGCCGCCGCCGGATTCAATTTCTGTTTTATGCTTTTGCCGGAATGCTTCCAATTTGGTAATGTCGACCACATCCTGGCTGTTGACCTGGGGTATCAGGGACCAAGCCAGGGACATTTGTTTGGCCGTGGCCCTGCGGATAGAGCGGAACGGTACACGTTCCACCGATCCCCATTTGCTAAAATCAGG
This sequence comes from uncultured Desulfobacterales bacterium, assembly GCA_947259065.1. Classification (GTDB taxonomy): domain Bacteria; phylum Desulfobacterota; class Desulfobacteria; order Desulfobacterales; family JAFDCJ01; genus JAFDCJ01. The sequence goes on along the minus strand of CAMYLH010000061.1, from coordinate 7,252 downwards.
CAATGGAGGTTCTGAAATCGGCAAAGGCCGGGTCTCATCGGGCACAGCCGGAGATGCCGCCGCAACTTCTTTGCCTACCTTGCCGTTTTCGGCAAATTGGCGAACATCCTCGGCGGTTACCAGACCTGCTGGTCCGGTGGGGGTGACCAAATGAAGATCGACGCCGTATTCGCGTGCCAGACGTCGGGTGGCCGGCGATGCCGGCACGGGTCCCTCTTTGGGCGCAGGCGCCGCCCGGCCGGTAACAGCAACAGGCTTGGCTTGGGCAGCCGGTTTCTCGATTGGCCTCTCCTCTCTGACCGCCTTGGCGTCCTGCCCGTTGGAAAAGGTCATCATCACATCACCGACATTGACAATATCTCCCGGTTTTACAAATATTTCTTGAATGCTGCCGGTGTAAGGAGATGGTATTTCTACCGCTGCTTTATCCGTTTCGACTTCTAAAATGACATCTCCCTCTTTTACTTCCTGTCCGACATCGACCGGTACGGCAAGTACTTCACCCTCATGGATACCTTCCCCCAGATCCGGCAGTTTAAACGACCTGGTCATTGCGGCCCCCTTTTATTATTGAAGATTGACAATTTTCAATGGATCAGCGCTTTTCTTGCTGCTCGGAGAATGCGCTGTTCATTCGGCAAATAGGCTTTTTCCCTGCTGAACATCGGGATGATGGTGTCGTATCCGGTCACGCGCTCTATGGGAGCTTCAAGATAGTAAAACGCCTTCTCCATTAAACGACTGGCGATCTCAGCCCCGGGGCCGAAGCTTCGGGGCGCTTCATGAATAATCATCGCCCGGCCGGTCTTCATTACCGACTTTACCAAAATTTCATCGTCCAGCGGTGACACCGTCAACAAATCAATGACCTCGGCTTCAACGCCGTCTGTATCTTTGAGTCCTGCGGCGGCGGCTAAGGTCGGGCGCATCATGGCGCCATAGGAAATCATGGTAAGATCCTTGCCGTCCCGCACGATTTGAGGTTTGCCGATGAGCACAGTCTCTTCTTTTTCGGGCACTTCCTCACGAAAAGCCCTGTAAAGTGCCTTGGGTTCGTAAAAAATCACCGGATCCGGGTCACGCATGGCACTGACCAATAAGCCCCGGGCATTACGGGGTCCGGAGGGGATAACCGTTTTAATGCCGGGCGTATGCGCCCAATATGCCTCGCGGCTTTCCGAATGGTGCTCCAAGGCCCGCACACCGCCACCATAAGGCGTTCGCAGCACCATGGGAACTTGATATCGCCCCCGTGATCGCCAACGCAGCCGTGCGGCATGGTTTTCGATCTGGTGAAAATTTTGATAGCTAAACCCGGAAAATTGGATTTCACAAACCGGTTTGAGACCATAGATAGCCATCCCGATGGCCATCCCGACGATACCGTTTTCCGCCAGGGGGGTATCTAAGACCCGCTCCGCACCAAATCGATCGATAAGACCATCGGTAACACGAAAAACACCGCCATCCACACCGACATCTTCCCCCAGGACGATAACACTGTCATCTTTTTCCATTTCCTGTTGCAAGGCCAGGTTAAGGGCCTGAACCATCGTCATCTTAGCCACTGTTTTTCTCCCCCGTCATTTCAGCAACCTCCGCGGCGAATGCTTCTTTTTGTTCTTTCAGATAGACAGGCATTCGGGCATACGCATGCTCGAACATGTCGATAGGATCACCGAACGCTTTCATTTGTTCTTCGGCCCCATCAATTGCCGCCTGAATTTCTTGCAGTACTTCGGATTCGACGCCGGCAATTTTGTCTTCCGACAAAAGCCCTTTATCTACCAGGTATTTTTGAAACCGCACGATAGGATCCCGCTTGCGCCACATATCGACCTCTTTTTCGGAGCGATACCGTTTGGGGTCATCTGCCGTGGTATGCATCGCCATACGGTAGGTGATGCATTCGATCAGGGTGGGCCCCTGGCCGGCGCGTGCCCGCTCAACGGCTTCTTTCGCGGCGGCGTAGACAGCCAGGATATCGTTGCCATCCACCTGAATGCCCGGCAGACCGTAGGCCAGGGCTTTTTGGGCCAGCGTTTTAGAACGGGTCTGTTTGGCAACGGGAATTGAAATGGCCCACTGGTTGTTCTGGCACACGAATATCACCGGTGTTTGAAACACACCGGCAAAATTCAGGCCTTCGTGAAAATCTCCTTCGGATGTCGCGCCGTCTCCGAAAAAAGTCATCACTACATCGTCGGATTGCCGATATTTTGCTGCCCACCCCAGGCCGACAGCGTGCGGGATCTGGGAGCCCACTGGAACCGATATGGGCAGATTTTTCAGGTCCTGCGGGATTTCTGCCCCTTCGCTGTAGCCGTTGTAATAGATAATAACGCTTTCAAGCGATCGACCCCGCCAGATTTCAGCCCCGGACTCGCGGAACGCCGGCACCATCCAATCCGAAGGTCGCAGTAGGGCGATAGCTCCCAGTTGGGCGGCCTCCTGTCCGGTTATGGGCGGAAACGTCCCGATCCTTCCCTGTCTTTGAAGGTTCAGTAAGCGTTCATCGAATTTTCGGCTTAAAAGTATGGCCCGATGTAGTTTGAGGAGAAGTTTTTGCGGGATATCCGGCTCAAGGCTATCATCCAGTTCTCCTTTTTCATTTAAAATGGAAAGGTATTCTATTTTATCGGGGATATTGATCGCATTCCTGGGCATGATTTTACTCCTTTGGTCGACTGGAGACGGATTTATCAGGTATAAAATTAGGTTAAAATGTAGCAGCCGATTCCAGCCTATCGAAATATGTTACTAATTTTTATTTAGTCAAGGCTAAAGGGAATCAACCCATTGATAGTTTGTCAAGTTGTAAATTCAGTAAAAATGGTTTCGAAGGGGATGATCTTTCAAATTTCAGAGATCTACTATTCACGATTTGACGTTAGACCGGTGCTATTGATTCAAATACTTTGCATGGAGAATGCATTGGAATGGGACGAATTGAAGATATAGCGGCATAGTATCCGGCCTGCCGGGAAACCCGGATGGGTAGGGAAAAAATTCCTACCCAGAATCCTGATATTGCCGAAAAATCCTCAACCGGTGGGGACTTGAATTTATTCTACAATCTCAAGAACGACACGTCTTCGTTCCTTGGCTGAAGCCGCGCCTAAAATTGTCCGCAACGATCTGGCCGTGCGGCCCTGTTTCCCGATGATTTTACCCAGATCCTCTTTGGCTACCTTTAACTCCAGCACAGTTGACTGGCTACCCTCCAGTGCTGTCACCGCTACTTCTTCAGGATTGTCCACCAGCGCACGGGCGATACGTTCGATCAGATCCTTCATTGCCATTCTCCTTGGTTACCCGTTAAGAACCGAGATATAAAGCAAGTATTAGAGCTCCCAAAGTTCAGATGTGCAGCACAGGAAGAGCTGGAACTTATGGGCTTCAGCCAATTGGAATGTTGGTATGCCGGGAAATTGAATTATTGGGTTTGGAGAAAATAGAGTGATGCCCTATCGCTCCCGTTCGAGTAGGTTCAACAGAAAAGTTAATCATGAAAATAAAATGTCTTTTAAACATCCTGCCTTCCACTATTCTCTCCGAGGCACAGGCCGTAAAAAACCCATTATGTTGATTACGTTATAGAGTTTCCAAGATAAAAAAATTGCTATTTTATTTTTTAATATAGATTAATGAAACTTGTAAATAGGGTAAACAGTGTATTTTACAAAAAGAAATGCAGTAATATTTAGTGGCTGAACTATTACCATTGATATTGTTTTTGCCGGAATCTGATTTACTTTTATATTTTAATCCGCCTTCGGCGGACGAGGGTTTAATTCCCCGCCCCTTGGGGCGACTAAAATTTTCCGATTGATACCCCGTTGCTTGCAACGGAGTAGTTCAATAAAGGTTTCAGAAAAGTGGGAGGTAACGAAAATGAATTTTGCTATTCCAGCTGCAATTTCCCAAGAAATCCATCAACTCAGGAACTTTGTTCGAACTCAACTTCTGCCGGATCTTCCATCCTGGACACACAAGCAAAAAACACCGGATAGGTTTTTTCAACTTATGGGTGAAGGCGGCTGGTATGGTATTAAAATTAAAGGGGGGCGTCTGATCAGGGGTTCGGCATTAAGGGAAGCAATGATAGCAGAAGAACTGGCGAAGGTGTCACCGGGTGTGGCAATCGTCGCGCTGGCGCATGTCGATTTGGGACTGATGGGGCTTTTGCTGTTTGGCTCGCAGAGTCTTCATCAAACTTATGGAGCGTCCGCCGTGCAGGGGAAAACCGTGATGTGTCTGGGCAACACCGAAAATAAAGCAGGCAGCGACGTTGCCGGAATTTCCATGCGCGCTGTCAAAGTTGATGGCGGGTGGATGCTCAACGGAACCAAGGCGTATGTCACCAATGGTCTTATTGCCGATCTGGGCGTGATTACAGCAGTTTCAAACCCTCGGGCCGCAAGGAACAAGCGCTTGTCCATGTATCTGGTGAATCTTAACACGGAAGGTGTTCACAAAAAAAAGTTGAACAAGCAGGTGTGGATACCATCTGATTTGACCCGGTTACGGTTTAACAATGTTTTCATACCGGATGATCATCTCCTGGGAACCCGGGGTCGGGGTCTGAAACAGGTACTTGAGGTGTTTACCAACAGCAGAGTTCCCATCGCCGCCCTCACCTTGGGAACCGCGGTCGGGGCCTTTAACCTGGCTTACGAACATATGCAAAAGCGCACTGTTTTCGGTAAAAAACTCCTGGACTTTCAGGCCAAAGCATTTGAATTGTCCGATTTTTATGCAAAGATTGAGGCGGCCCGGCTTATGCTCCAGAAGGCTTGCTGGAAAATTGACCAAGGCCAAGATTTTCGCCGGACATCGTCATTGGCAAAATACCTGGCTGTGGAGGTCGCCCGGGAGGTCACCGTCTGGGCTGCTGATATTTTTGGCGCCGCATCTGTCATTTTTGAACATCCAATACATAAATATCCCCTGGACGTCTGGGCCGCATCTCTGGGTGAAGGCACTCAGGATATACAGAAATTAATTATATTTCGGGAGCTTATGAAGAATCAAGGTGCATCATTTTTTTAATTTATCCCGGTATTTTTCAACAATGTCCTTAATGGCCTCTTCTAAAAGATTGCCTAAAGATTTATCCGTATCAACTGCAAGGTGCTTCAAGTCCTTGATACGGTCAGAATCAATACTTGTTGAGAATACCTTTTTCTTAGCCATAATTGGTATATTACACTTTTATGGAACAAATCACAATAAAGATAATCAATAAAAATTAATTAAAGAAAAAAAGATTTATATAAAAAAGATAATTCGCAGCAGGCAGGCAGCATGTACCGAATAGAAACTACAAAAAAAGGAAGGTAATAGCTGTCAAAAGAGGAGAAAAAGAATATTTTAGGTAATGCTATTTCAGAATCACCATACTAGGGCGTCAAAACAATTTTCCCGAATTGCTGACCCGCTTCCAGCATCCGATAGGCCTCACGTCCTTCGCTCAGCGCCATGACGCGATGGATAACCGGTTTGAGTCTGCCGGACCACAGTAAATTCATGACGTCATGAAAATCCTGGTGGGATCCCATGGTACTGCCGATCAGACTGATCTGCTTGGCGAAGATAAAGCGGATATCGATTTCGGCCTGGGGGCCGCTGGTGTTTCCCACAATGACAATTCGTCCGCCCCGGGCGACGGCTTGCATGCTGGTGGTGATGGTGGCTTTGCCCACATTATCCACCACCACATCGACACCCCGTTTCGCGGTGAGCTTATTAATCTCCTTGCCCCAATTGACCTGGGATCGATCCAGCACCACATCGGCACCCAATTGCCGTGCTCGTTCGGATTTTTCCGGATTGGCAGCCACGACATAAACGCTGGCACCCGCCAGTTTGGCAATTTGGATGGCCATGCTGTTCACCCCGCCGCCGGCGCCGACCACCAGCACGGATTCGCCGGCGCGCAGCGCTGCACGATGCATCAACATGCGCCAGGCAGTAAGGGTCACCAGTATCGGTGCGGCAGCATCGACAAAATCATTCTCATCGGGAATGGCCGCCAAGTTGCCAGTCGGAACCTTTAAATACTCGGCGGCACCGCCGCGCATATGTTCCCCCAGAACGTGATAGTCGGAGCTGACGCTACTTTCACCGCGCCGGGTATATTCGTCTTCAGACAGGTTTATGCCGGGATCCACCACCACCCGCTGTCCCACCTGCCAACCCGACACATCGGGCCCGATTCCGTCAATTTCGCCGGCAACGTCGGCACCGCACCAGTGGGGCATCTCAAGATTGAGACCCGGCCATCCTCTTCGGACCCAGATGTCCAGAAAATTGAGGGCACAGGCGCGCACCCGAATCAGCACTTCTCCCGGACCGGGTTCGGGATTGGGCACATCGCCATATTTTACGACATCCAATTCACCGTGTTGTTCGAAATACAGCGCCTTCATAAGCGGATCCTTCCCTGTCTTCAAATGATTGGATAGTTCTACTTTGTCACATTATCAGAGCAAAATATTTTATTCGAATTTCAGAAGGTTGTAATTATAATTGAGAAAATGAGCTAAAATTGTTGTATTCTGTCAATTTTATAAAAACAGATAAAGCGTAGCGTTTCCTTAATTTTAGGCAATTTAGGTCACTTTAGGCATTCGTTTATTACGCTATATCTTATCCGAATCAAACGCCTCTACCCAGGTTTCTATCAACTTATCCGTCCGATTTTTCAGACGGTTTGAAATAATGTGACTCAATTTAGTCATGATCAGGTAACCCAGAGATTGATCCTCTTCCAACATCGCCTGAAACTCATCGGCCGGAATCGCAATCACACGGCTGGCCTCCGTACATTGCGCCGTTACGGTTCGACGTCCGGGCCCGACCATAGAAGCCCATCCGAAAACCTGACCCGGATACACCGTGTCAACGACGATCCACTTCTCTTCATCGACTAAACTGGCCTGAATGGATTCCTCATATTCGATATCGGTCTTCAATACTTTGTCGGTAAAAACGATGCTCAGATCGATTTCACCCTTTAGCAGACCGTAGAAATGCTCAGCGGGCTCTTTATAGTGAAAGACGACTTCTTCGGGCTCCAACTCCAGCACTTCTCCTTTGCGGGCAATCATTTCCAGGGCGTCAGGTGCCACATCGCTAAAAAATTTAAAATCCGCCAAAAGATTTTTTTCCGTCACAATAACCTCCTTGTTTTTGCCGTTTCCTGTGCGATCGGATTAAAATAATCAGATTTACTTACTTTTCTCTTTTT
>CAMYLH010000060.1 GCA_947259065.1 uncultured Desulfobacterales bacterium | reverse complement strand
ATAGCCAATGGTCCGTTAATATAACCGATATCATAGTAACAGCATCACTTTTTGGATATTTGCCTTGGTGAATTCAAAGGATGGGTCCAGTTTAGAACGTTCGTTATCTTGGGATCAGAAAAATATATTTATTGGAGGGCAAAAATGGTCTCAAATGAGACTGATAACCTGTTGAAACACAAAATCGAACAATTAAAAACTGAGCTATCCAACCTCAAGGATACGGAACAATCCCTCAAAAAAGAAAGAGATTTCAATAGTGAAATTTTGTATTGGATTGATTCCCTGGTCGTAGTGATCGATCTTAACGGCTATATCGTAACATTTAACAGATCCAGTGAAGAGCTATCCGGTTACCGTTTTGAAGAAGTTCAGAATAAGCCATTTTGGGATATTCTTATATCGACTGAAGAAAGAGAAGGTGTCCGGTCAGCGATCACAGATGTGGTTAATAAAGGGCTTCCGGATAAATTCCAAAATTTTTGGGTAACAAAAGATGGCAGCAAGCGTCTCATTAGCTGGGTAAATTCTATCCTCAAAAAACCGGATGGTTCAATTGAGTATATACTATGCACCGGTCGAGACATCACAGAACAAAAACGAGTCGAAGACGCATTGAAGCAAAGCGAAGAGAAATATCGCGAGCTTGTCCAGCATGCCAATAGTATCATATTAAGATTCGACACCATGGGTCGCGTCACATTTTTAAACGAGTTCGCCCAGAGTTTTTTCGGTTTTTCGGAGAAAGAAATACTTGACCAAAACATATTTGGCACGATCATTCCGCTGACAGAATCTTCCGGGCGTGATCTTAAAGCAATGTTCGAGGACATTATACGAAACCCATCTCAATATGTGAACAATGAGAACGAAAACATCAAACGAGATGGCGAGCGGGTATGGATTGCCTGGACCAACAAAGCTATTTTGGATCGTGATGGCAACGTATCCGAAATCCTCTCCATCGGTATGGATATCACGGATCGCAAAAAAATAGAGGAACAAAAGACAGCCCTTGAAGCCCGGCTCCAACAAGCCCAAAAGATGGAAGCGATCGGCACCCTGGCCGGCGGCATTGCACATGATTTCAACAACATACTTTCAGCCGTGATGGGCTACACCGAACTGGCCTTAAGCGATGCTGAAAAAGAGTCGACTATCCATCAAAATTTGAAGGAAGTCTTCAAGGCCAGCGGGCGCGCCAAAGGCTTGGTTCAACAAATTCTCACCTTCAGTCGTCAAACCGAGCAGGAACGCAAACCGATTCAGGTAAAACTCATATGCAAGGAGGCCATTAAGTTTTTAAGGGCCTCACTTCCTACATCCATTAAGATAAGCCAGGAAATCAACAGTGAATCCCTGGTAATGGCCGATCCAACCCAAATTCACCAGATTTTACTGAATCTTTGCACCAATGCCGGATATGCCATGGGGGACAAAGGGGGTGTGTTGGAGGCCATATCTCGAATTAACAATAAGCGATACCGGCCACGGCATTCCCGTACCTGTAATCGACCGAATATTCGATCCGTTTTTCACCACCAAAGGAAAAGGTGAAGGAACCGGTATGGGCCTTTCGGTGGTCCATGGTATTGTCGGCAGCTATGAAGGTACGATAACAGTTTCCAGTGAGCCGGGCAAAGGTTCTATTTTCAAAATTTATCTTCCGGCGTTGGAACGGCACAAGGCATCGAATTCAATGGTGGAGGAACCTGTTGTTACCGGGACCGAGCGCATTCTTTTGATAGATGACGAAACGGCCCTTGTAAATATAGGTAAACAAATGCTCGAATCTTTGGGTTATAAAATTACTACCAGGACCAGTAGTATAGAGGCCTTGGAATTATTTAAGGCCAAGGCGGATAGCTTTGATCTGGTAATCACCGATATGACCATGCCAAACATGACAGGGGACAAGTTGGCAAGTGAACTGATACGCATAAAGCCTGAGATCCCTGTTGTACTTTGTACCGGGTACAGCGTCCAGATCAATCGAGATCAGGCCTTGGCTATGGGGATACGAGCGTTTGTATCCAAGCCCGTACTCAAACGGGAGATTGCGGAGACCATTCGCAAAGTATTCGACCAGAAATGATAGCGAAATTTACAGCCATCCGGACCCATAAGGGGTCAGACCCATAAGGGGTCAAACCTTGATTATTGATTTAAGTTTTCCATATTCCACTCGGAGTTTTTTATCATTGTTAAGCATTGCCTGGAAAATTCCAACCCGCCGACTGATGGAAGAGATAGTCAGACCAACCTGGCTGCCGATTTCAGAATTGCTGAATCGGCCGCTTTGCCACATGTGATAGATCAGCATGTCGCGGTTAATCATATCCGATTTCGAAATACGACGGGAGTTTTTCAATCTTTGAATGTCAATCTTCAAAATTGCTGACGCTGTTTTGATAACCTCGCTGAGGTCCATATCATCGACAATATTTTTCAGAACTGGAATGTCTGCCTGATCTTCTTTGCTTAAATGATCCTGTTTAATTCGATCAACAAAAACCTGAGAACCAAAAATCACTCCGTGTCTTATTTCTTCCCAGATACTCTTTTTTTCATCGGCATACTGTTGCACTTTTTCCCTGTAGGCCTTACGTCCGGTATCATCCGGTCCAAACTGCGATAGAAGCAGGTCGGTTTTTAGCCAATCCGGACATCGCCGGTTGTAAGCATAAGCAGGATAGCTGCTCCAGGGGTAATCGATCAGGCGTTCAACGATTCCCGCACGTAGGGGATTTCGATGGATGTAATAAGATAGCTGCAAAAGGTAGGCCTCATTTTCAACTAGGATACTTTTAAAACGTCCTTGGAATAGATGGCCTACCTGAAAATTGCTCAGATTGAAAATCGTGGTGTAGGTAGTGCCCAGCCACTGCATCGATTTGGATAGATTCGGTCGATTGGTACGAATCAGCAGGTGATAGTGATTGTCCATCAGCACATATGCGATAATGGTTACATCGAAGCGCTCGGACATTCGCGCTATTGTTTTGAGGAAGGTTTGGCGGTCATTGTCAGCCAAGAAAATGGCCTGCTGTTTGTTACCACGCGAAAGGACATGATAGTATGCACCTTCATATTCAATTCTCAATGGCCGTGCCATGAACCCTCCATATTCCATGGGAGGCATAAAGTCAAATATAATCAATAATCAAGGTTTGACCCCTCCTGCCCCTAAATCTTCCAGATATCATTACCTTAAGTCAAGCGTTATTTCGAGTCTGATCGTTCCTAATTTTTTTCTTGATAGATCATATGCTATCGATTATTAAATACTATTTGCTTTTACCATTGGTGATGGGGTCTAGTGGGTCGAAAATTCGCGATCTTTAATCTCAAAAACGGGAGTGAAAGGAGGCAGCCAAATGAAAAAAAATTGTACAATTTTAATCCTGGTTCTATCTTTATACCTGCTATTTTCGGGGGTTGCGCTGGCGAAAATTTTTACCATTGGTCTCAGCAACGGTTGGGTGGGCAGTGAATGGCGCACCCAGATGATCGACGAGGCCAAAGCCGCTGCGGACAGATGGCAGAAAGAGGGTGTCGAGGTGAAAGTAATCGTCCAGAGCTCGAACGTCGATGTCCAGGGGCAAATTGCCCATGTGCGCAACTTCATTAACCAGGGCGTCGATGCCATTATCATCAATCCCAACAGTCCTACCGCCTTTGATCCGGTGTTTCGACAGGCTAAAAGGCAGGGTATTATCGTTGTTTCCACTGATGCCGAGGTGTCGTCCAAAGATGCTATCTATGTGGGTATCGACCAGAAGGGTTGGGCCATGAAGTCCGCCCGCTGGCTTTCTGCGACCCTGAACGGCAAGGGTAAAGTGGTCGCTATTAACGGTGTGGCCGGACACCCGGCCAACCAGATGCGGGTTGAAGGTTACCGAGAGGTCTTTTCCAAGTACCGGGGCATCGAGATCCTGAACGAAGTCAATGCCAACTGGGATCAGGCCCAGGGCCAACAGGCCATGCAGAACCTGCTGGCTACCTATCCCGATATCGACGGCGTATGGGTGCAGGACGGCATGGCGGCCGGCGCCTGGCGAGCCATCCTTACCGAGGGCCGTACCGACATCGCCGCTACCGGCGAAATTCGCAAGGATTTTCTGGAAACCTGGAAAGCCAAAAACCTCAATTCCGGGGCATCGGTTAATCCACCGGGCTGCATGGCGAGCGCTCTGAACGTAACCGTGCATCTGCTTCTCGGCCAAGAGTTTAAAAAGCCACTCAGCGACGGCAAGTATGGAAATGCCCTTTACATTCCAATCCCGTTCATTGATTCAAACAACTTTGACCAGGCCTATAAACAGGTCCAGGGCAAACCGGGGCACTACTCGGTGTCCGAATCGCTGACCATCAAAGAGGCAGCCGCCTACTTTAAGTAATTATGGGTGTTCTCGAAGTCAAAGGCGTTGACAAGCACTTCGGTGCCGTCGTTGCTCTGGAAAGCGCCGAACTTGAAGTCAAGCGCGGTGAAGTTCACGTGCTGATCGGATCCAATGGATCCGGCAAGAGCACGCTTTGTAAAATCATCGCCGGATCCGTCATCCCGGATGCCGGAGAAATAAGAATCGAGGGGACCCTCACCGCCATTAACGGGCCGCAGGACGCGGCCCGAGCCGGCATTGGCGTGTTTTATCAAGAACTCAGTTTGGTTCCTCAGCTGTCCGTAGAGGAAAATCTGTTCCTGGCAGCTTTGCCTCGCAAGGGGCCGGGTCTGGTGGATCGTGCTGGCATGAGACGCCGGGCCGAAGCCTTAGTGGAACGGTTCGCCGACGTGACCGGTGACGGATTTACCCTTGACGCCTTGATTCAGGATTTGAGGAGCGATCAGCGCCAGATTGTTGAAGTGCTCAAAGTCCTGGCGACCGACGCCCGGATCATTATTTTCGACGAGCCGACGTCTTCGCTGGACAAGCGTCAGGTAACCGTGTTCTTCGATTTAGTCCGGCAACTGAGGGACAAGGGCCGGGCCATTATCTTTATCTCCCATCGGATGGACGAAATATTTGATATAGGAGATCGCGTCACTGTGCTGCGGGATGGCCGTTCGGTGGAATGTTTGCGTCTTGCAGAAACAGACCAGGATGCCGTGGTACAACATATGGTCGGAAGCCGGATTACGCCGGTATCTGGCGGGCAGCACCGGGTCCGCAATGATTATGACGAGACGCTTCTGGCGGTAGACAATCTGTGCGGTAATCGATTGGACGGAGTATCCTTTGAGTTGCGACGCGGTGAGATACTCGGGTTCGGGGGGCTTCACGGACAGGGACAATCGCTGGCCCTGAGAATCCTTTTCGGAGCTGAGCCTGCCACCGACGGCAACATCCGTTTGACCGGCGGCAGCAGACGGCCCTCCAAACCAGCTGATGCCATTCGCAAGGGCATGGCCTATTTATCCGGCGACCGTAACCGGGACGGGGTGCTACTGACAAGGCCCATTCTGGAAAATTTAGTGGCCGCCGATCTTACCAAGCACAAACGGTTTTTTCTATCACCCCAGCGTCTAATTCGCAAAATATCCCCTTTTGTGAAACGTTTAAAACTGCGCTTCTCCGGTTTTGGCGCTCCGATTTCTTCGCTGTCCGGCGGCAATCAGCAAAAGGCGGTAATCGGGCGCTGGTTAACCATACAGCCCAGCATCCTGCTGATGGACGACCCCACCAAAGGGATCGACCTGCACTCCAAGACGGATCTCTATCAGATCATGCGAGAGTTGGTCGCCGAGGGCGTTTCCATTGTCCTTTACTCTTCAGAAGATGCAGAGCTTCTGGGAATTGCCGATCGCATTCTGGTGTTCAATGGTGGCCGCATCGTGCAACAATTGGAAGGCAAGCAAAAAACCGCTTTCAATCTCTATCAGGCAGCTTACGGAGTGACTGCATGACCAGCAGCGCAGCGATTTCAGCATTTAGCGCTTTTTTTCGGCGAACGGATTTAACCCGCAGACCATATTTGCCGGCAATTGCAGTCACTTTGCTGCTGTTTACGCTAAACGGATTTTTGCAGCCCAAGACCTTGAGGCCGCTGGCCATAGCAGCGGACATCAGCACCTATCTGCCTTTGATTCTCTTGGCAGTGGGTCAGACCTATGTGGTTTTGGCCAGTGATATCGATCTGTCCGTGGGCAGCATCATATCGCTGGTAAATGTTGTGACGGTCTCGGTCATGACTGCCCTGGGGGGAAGTCTCGGGGCCATCATGGCGGGCATCCTTTTCGGAATGCTGGTCGGGATTATGTGCGGCGCATTTAATGGTTTTTGCGTGGCCGTATTGAGATTCCAGCCGATTGTTTCCACCTTTGCATCCGGCATCATATTCGCCGGCATTGCCCTGTGGATCCTGCCCCAGGCTGGTCTTGCTGCGCCGGACGCATACTGGGAAACCTATGGAGACAATCTGGTCGGCATCCCTTTTGTGTTATGGATTTTGGCTGCCATAGCGGTTACCGTCGCGTTGATTGCAAACCTGGTTTTCTCCCGGTCACTGTTGGCTGTCGGCGGAAACATCCAATCAGCTTACCAGAGCGGGCTTCCAGTGCCCAGACTGCGCATCAGCGCTTACATTTTATGCGGGCTGTTTTCCGCCATTTCAGCTTTATGTCTCACCGGTGATACCGCCAGCGGTGATCCTTTGCTGGGGGCTAAAATGACCCTGGGCTCCGTTGCGGCCGTGGTGCTTGGCGGCACGGCCCTTAGCGGCGGTCGCGGCAATCCATTAGGCTCCATCTTCGGGGCGGTTGTCCTGGGATTAATCGGCAGCGTGGTCTTCTTTGCGGGTGTGCCCTTCGAATATCAGAACCTTGTTCAGGGCTTGATTGTTCTTGCCGCCCTGGCCGGCGGTGTGACCATCGCGCGTCGATAGGAGGCCTTTATGGCAGGTGGATCATCTAAAGCAGTAAAAACCGGGGCCAGATCGCAATTCGATCCCGCGGCGCTGTTACATCGGCCAATGGTGATACCCTGCCTGCTGATTGTTATTTTACTGATCCTTGGCGAAACCGCATCTCCGGGATTTGCCTCCCCCGGTCAGATTATTAAACTGCTGACCCTCGCGGCCCTGTTGGGCATCGTGGCTGCCGGACAAAACCTGGTGATCCTTGGCGGCCGTGAAGGCATCGACCTATCAGTGGGGGCCATCATCAGCTTTGGTGCCGTGATTGCGGGCAACATCATGCAGGGTGCCAATTCTATGGTGGCACCGGCTATTTTGGGAGCCGCAGGCGCAGGGTTGGGTATCGGTATCCTGAACGGAATCGGTGTTACCATTTTGCGCATACCGCCGTTGGTCATGACTCTGGGAATGCTGGGCGTGGTGCAGGGCGCACTGGTTGCCATGACCCGCGGCATTCCCTCGGGCAATGCCGCGCCGGTGCTTGCAGACTTTATCACCCAGCCCGTGCTGGCGGGCATTCCAGGCGTCCTTTTCGTCTGGATCGGGGTGGGATTTTTTATGGCCTGGCTTTTGTCCCGCACGGCTTTTGGCTATCGCATTTATGCCATTGGAACCAACGAACGCGCCGCCCAGCTGACCGGAGTATCCGTCTGGCGTATGCGGATCGGTCTGTTCGGATTGTCAGGATTTTTTGCCGGGCTGACCAGTGTGTTTGTGCTCGGGTATACCGGAAATTCTTTTATCGGGGTGGGCGATCAGTATATGCTGCCCTCTATCATCGCGGTGGTTTTAGGCGGGACCCCTTTATCCGGCGGCCAGGGGAGTTACACCGGCACCATGGCCGGCGCTTTCCTGCTTGTGATTTTGCAGAGCATATTGATCACCCTGCAGATGGAGGAGTTTGGCCGCCAGATCGTTTTTGGCGTCACCCTGCTGGTGCTGATGCTCTTTTATGGGCGACAGCGGCGATTGAGAGTATAAAAGGAGGAATTTTGATTATGGCAACGAACTATCCCCTCAAAAAATTGCGTTTGGGGTTTGTCGGCAGCGGTTTCATCGGTCATTTCCATCTTCAAGCCATGATCGGTGTTCGCAATGTGGAAATTAACGGCGTCTACAGTCCTACGCCGGCCAATCGTGAAAAGCTGGCCCGGGCGGTGAGCATTGCAGAATTGGGTGATTGCAAAGCCCACGATTCACTCGAATCACTTTTGCAAGCCCCTGATGTGGACGCGATTTGGATTCTAGCGCCCAACTATACCCGCCTGGAAGTGATGCAGACCATTAACCGGATGGTCAAAAGCGGCGACAGCGGCATTATTGCCGTGGCCTGCGAAAAACCCCTGGCCCGCACCCTGGCCGAAGCGAGGGAGATGCTGGGTCTGGCCGAGGACGCCGACTTAAATCACGGTTATCTTGAAAATCAGGTGTTTTGTACGCCGGTGCTGCGGGGTAAGGAAATTATCTGGCGCCGCGCTGCGGCGACCACCGGTCGACCTTATCTGGCGCGGGCGGCCGAAGAGCACAGCGGGCCACATGAACCCTGGTTCTGGCGTGGCGACCTCCAGGGGGGAGGGGTTTTATCCGACATGATGTGCCACAGTGTCGAAGTGGCCCGTTTTATGCTGACCGAGCCCGGCCAGTCCAGGGATTCACTGCGCCTCAAGACGATTAACGGCACGGTTGCGTATCTGAAATGGACCCGTCCGGATTATGTGAAGCGGCTAAAGGACATGATGGGAAATGAGGTTGACTATGCCAAACGACCCGCCGAGGACTTTGCCAGAGCCCTGCTGACCCTGGAGGACCAGGACGGGGCCGAGCTTGTCATTGAATCGACCACTTCCTGGGCTTATGTGGGTCCGGGACTGCGCATTCAGCTTGAACTTCTGGGCCCGGAGTATGCCATGGAGTTTTCCTCGCTCAACACGGGCCTTAAGATATTTATGTCCCGGGAGGTCAGGGGCGACCAGGGTGAAGACCTGGTGGAAAAGCAGAATGCCGAGCAGGGCCTGATGCCGGTTCTGGATGATGAGCCGAGCGTCTATGGTTACGTAGATGAAAATCGCCACATGGTGGAATGCTTCCGCAAGGGCCGGACACCCATCGAAACTTTCCATGATGGCGTGGCGGTGATGGAAATTTTAATGGCCCTTTATCGCTCTGCTGAACTGGGTGAACTGGTGAAAATGCCCTGTCCCGAATTGGAAACTTACATACCGCCTGTGGCGCGTACCGAATCTTGATATATGAAAGTCAAAAACGAGAATAGTGGCCTATCTTCAGTGGTGGCCGACATTGGTGCCACCAACATTCGGTTTGCCCGATTGACTGCCCGGGGTGATCCGGGACCGATTGTTAAATTTGCAGCTTCCAAATTTCCCGATTTAAAAGCCGCACTGGCGCATTTTTTGGAGCTGGCACAGGTCTTGCCCAATTTAAGTTCCGAGGATACGGTGCCGATTGGTGACGAAATCGGCAGCCGCTCGATAAAAGCGCCCATGCCACCTTCAAGCTGAGGTAAAGCGCTACAATATTTCGCCATCAAGAAACTCCTCTTTTGTTCGTCGATCCGCTAATTCACAGCAAGGACGCGTTTACATATTTCTTCG
>CAMYLH010000059.1 GCA_947259065.1 uncultured Desulfobacterales bacterium | reverse complement strand
ACCTCTATCCCGGCTAACTTGTTCAACGACACGCTTTATGTCTGAGACAAACATCAGATCGCTCCATAGCATTTAAATTTTCATAGGTTGAGCGGTTCAAGGTTCAACGTTCCGGGTTGAAAAAACCCAGAACAGCTCGTATCAATGGTATCGTGTCTTCATCTGGTTATAAATCCGTTTCACACAGTGCGGTATGACGGGTATTCCAGATTTTGATTAATAATGTGAGCAGTATCCATTCTCAAAAAAATCCTCTGTGTTCCCGCAGCGACGAGATTAACTTTCCGATACCTTTAATCTGCAAGCCTCGCTTTCATTATATCCTGAGTCGAAATGGCAATGATTTGCTTGTCTAATTGAAGGTTTACATGTCCGCCGCAAATTCCTAAAAGGATGCCCTTAAAATTTTTTTGCCCGCTAATCGATCGATTTGTTTTGATTTTAACCCGGTTTCCTTTAAACCTTTCAAAATCCTCTTTTGAGGCCAAGGGACGGGAGGGTCCCGGCGAGGTGACTTCGAGATTAAACGGCCCGATATCATCCAGATTGACATCTATAATATCTCCGATTTGGCGGCTGATACCGGCACAATCATTCAGATTGATGCCTTCCGGCTTATCAATATACAATCGCAGAATTCTGCCACCGGACTCTCGCTGAAACTCAACCTGGATCAACTCCAGACCCTCGGATTCACACACCGGTTTGGCCAGTGCCCCGACTTGTTCCACAATTTTATGTTCGTTGACGGAGGAATGACGACGGTTTCCCGCCCCGCAGCTTTTTTTTGATTGACGGCGCTTTGTCTTCACTGTACTGCAAACACCCTCGTTAAAATGCAAAAACGGGCTATCGCCCGTTTCCTCATGTTTCAGGTAGACCTTATTGATGCACAGCGAGAAAGTTTATCTGTTCATACCAATAACCATAAGGAAAAAGTTAAGTTCATCCCACACTATACCTGCTCTTACCAACGCTGCCCATCCATCAGAATAAGGCGAACTTGTTCTGGAGCGGGCAATGGAGCGGGCAACGAGATTTGAACTCGCGACACCAAGCTTGGGAAGCTTGTACTCTACCAACTGAGCTATGCCCGCTCGTTTAACGTTTAAATTAGAATTATTAAGACAAATTTCCACTATTGTCAATGATTTTCATCAAACTAATTCCTGTCGAGTAAATTCCTGATGCTTGCCAGTTCCGTCTTCAGATCCTCTAAGAACCGTTTGGTGGCGGGCGATTCAGCAGCGGCCCTAGCACGCATATGTTTACGGGCACCATCAATGGTGAATTTTTTGTCATGCAGCAGATGCTTAATCTCAAGGATTATTTCAATATCTTTTTTGGTGTACGACCGCTGTCCCGACTCTGTGCGCCGTGGCTTTATTCTTTTAAATTCAGTTTCCCAGAACCGCAATACGTGACTCGGTAGTCCGGCAATTTTGCTGACCTCACCGATTTTAAAATAAAACTTGTCAGGTATTTTTGTCTGATACGGTTTTTGATCTTGCATTTTCAACCCTTGGACCTGCGTTGAGCGGGTTAGGGTAAAGTGGCATCGAATGCTTTCAAAAGTTTGTCTGTAATCGCCCGGTGCAGGTCATTTACATCATCGTCTTCCAGCGTTTTTGCGGATGACCGGTAAGTAATACGAAATGAAACACTTTTTTTGCCGGCAGCGATGGGATCGCCTTCAAAAACATCAAACAAATGGCGCCGTTCCACCAGGTCTTCACTGATTTTATCAACCGCCTCAAGTACCGTTTGGGTTTCAATTCCTCGGTCGACAATGATGGTGATGTCCCTGTAAATAGCTGGGAACCTGGGGATCGGTTTGAAGCCCGCGGCCGGTGGCATGAGCGAAATAATTTTATCCAGCTCGAGTTCAAGAATAAATGCGGTTTGCTTCAAATCGAAGTTACGCCGCACGCGGGGATGGATCTCACCGACCAGCCCCACTTGTGCGCCTTCTGCTAAAATGCGAGCCGTGTGTCCGGGGCGTGTGTAATCGCAGGAACCTTCCGGCATTTGGCTGAACCGGATTTTATCAATCTTCAGTGCATGGATCAAGCCTTCAGCGGCCCCCTTCATATCGTAAAAATCACATGGAATCTCCCGGCTGTGCCACGATGCATCATCTCGTGTTCCGGTCCACAGTGCTGATAGGTACTCGGGCTCCAGGGGCAAGACCTGCCGGTCTGATTTAATAAATATTTTACCGATTTCAAATAATTTTAGATTTTTTACCTGCCGCGCGATATTGTAGACCGCGGCCTCGATCAGACCCGGTATCAGCGATGTGCGCATCACCGTCTGGTCATCCGTCAACGGATTTAAAATATGAATAAAAGCCCGCCGGACATCCTTGTCTTTGAGCTGGAGGCGGTCGCTGGACAATTCAGAGGCAAAACTGTAAGTGATCGCTTCCGTGAAACCAAAGCCGCACATGAGTCTTTTTATCCGGCTTCTAAGTTCCAAATAGTGATCCGAAGTTCGGCCTTCGGCCGGCATCGCGGGAAAAGTAGTCGGGATGTTATTATAGCCCGAGAGCCTGGCCACTTCCTCCATCAGATCCTCCGGTCTTGAAACATCCACTCTGAAGGTTGGAGGAATAACGGTCAGTCGCTCGTCACTATTTTCGGAGGTAATTTTCTCGACCTTAAATTCAATCGATTCGAGAAGGTTTTTAATCCGTTTGGCATCCGGTTCGATGCCCAACAGCCGGTGAGTCCGCCTTACACTCAATTCAACGCTTTTTGCTGTCTGAGGTTTTGGGTATTCATCGATGATACCCTCAACCAGGTTGCCCCGGCCGAGTTCAACCATGAGTTTTGCGGCCCGATTAACGGCACGGATGGGGCCTTCCGGGTCCACCCCTCGTTCAAAGCGATGGGATGCATCCGTACCTAAACTCAACTTTTTAGAAGTTCTTCTGATACTTACCGGATTGAAATAGGCACCTTCGATGAGCACCCGGGTGGTGGTCGCTTCAATTTCCGAATTGAGGCCACCCATGACGCCGCCCACCCCAACGGCTTTGGCACCATCGCAGATCATGAGCATTTCCGCCCCCAATGTCCGCTCTTTCTCATCGAGAGTGACAAATTTCTCACCTTCGGCAGCGGTGCGGACAACGATTCGATTTTCTGCTAGAAAATCAAAATCGAAGCCATGCAGCGGTTGACCGGTTTCCATCATGACAAAATTGGTAATGTCGACAATATTGTTGATCGGTCGCAGTCCAATAGACAGCAGTCTGTCCTGAAGCCAGAAGGGAGAGGTCGTCACTTTCACATTTTCCACCAGCCTGGCGCAATAGCGTGGACAATGGTCCGGCGCCTCAATTTTTACCGACGAAATTTTATGGATGGCATCCGCTTTATCCTCTATTGTGTAATCGGGATAACTTAGGGGCGTTTTTTGTATCGCCGCGATTTCCCGGGCAATGCCAATCACGCTGAGACAATCCGGTCGGTTGGGAGTCAGATCAAGTTCAAGAACCATATCAAACAGGCCGAGGGCGTCGGCCAGTCGGGTCCCCACTTCCAATGACGAGTCAAGGGCCTTGATGCCGCTGCTGTCGATGCCAAGGCCCAGCTCCGCATCACTGCACAGCATCCCTTCGGAGCTTGCTCCCCGGATCACACTTTTCTCCAGCCGAAATCCGTCCGGAAAAACGGTATCCGGTTTTGCCAGGGGCGCTAGCATACCCGGTTCGACATTGGGTGCGCCACACACTACCGACCATACCCGGTCTCCCGTGTCGACCCGGCAGATTTTTAGTTTATCGGCATTTGGGTGGCGACCCACTTCCTTAACACGTCCTACAACGACACTGCTCAGATAATCATAGCGATCGGCAACCGACTCCACTTCCAATCCGGCCATGGTCAGCGCATCGGCCAGATCGGCCGCATCCATGTTGATGGTAATATAATCTTTAAGCCAGCTGAGGCTAACTTTCATTTTATACTCTGGTGATGCTCGTATTGATGATTTCTTAAAAAAAACGCATGGAATACAGACGATATATGGGAACAAACGAATGCCTAAAGTGATCTGAATTGCCTAAGATGCCTAAAATTAAGGAAACGCTGCGCTCTATCTCTTTTTATAAAATTGCAAGAATACCATATTTTTAGCTCATTTTCTCTATTATATTAGAACTGCCTCAGAAATCTCATATCGTTTTCAAAAAACTTACGGATGTCATCGATGCCGTATTTCAGCATGGCAATTCTATCCACGCCCATTCCGAAGGCAAATCCGGTAAAGCGGTCAGGATCATATCCCACATTTTCATACAGCGCGGGGTGAACCATCCCGGAGCCGAGAATTTCAAGCCATCCGGTATGTGAGCAGACCCGGCATCCCTTGCCCCGGCAGATGACACAGAGGATGTCCACTTCAGCACTGGGTTCTGTGAAAGGGAAAAAGCTGGGTCGAAATCTGAGGCTCGTTTGTTCGTCAAACAATTGATGAATAAATGTTGTCAGGATCCCTTTAAGATCACCGAAAGATATATCTTCATCCACCAGTAGCCCTTCGACCTGGTGAAACATGGGGGTATGGGTCAGGTCGGAATCACACCGATAGACCTTGCCGGGTACGATGATTCGTACCGGCGGCGATGTCTTCTCCATGGTTCTAATTTGATTGGGTGAGGTATGGGTTCTTAATACAATATCGTCGGTAATAAAGAAAGTGTCCTGCATGTCCCTTGCGGGATGATCCTTGGGAAAGTTGAGTGCCTCGAAATTGTAATAGTCTGACTCAACCTCCGGACCCTCAGCGATATCAAACCCGATCCTGGAGAAAATATCACAAATCTGCTGATTGGTCTGGGTAATTGGATGTAAAGCTCCGCAAGCAACCGCTCTGCCGGGCAAAGAGACATCGATTGCGGTATCTTTGGCCTCATCTCGAGGCTCAATCTTTTCAGTTGCCTGCCTGAGCCTTTCTTCCAGCAAGTTCTTAATCTCGTTTGCCTTTTTCCCGGCCCCCGGCCTTTGCTCTACCGGCAACTTGGATATATTTCGTAAAAATTGGGTCAAAATACCCTTGCGGCCCAGATAGCGCACGGAGACATCCTGAAGGTCATCGGCGTTTTCAACCACATCCAGTTCTTTAAGTCCCTGTCGGTATATTTGGTCTAAATCTTTTTCCAACGTTACGCCTTAATACGTGGTGCATTAACCAACCTATTTTCATTGGACATTCGCTAAAGTTGCTGAGCCGCCAAGTTTGCAATTTGCTTAAATCCGACAGGATCGGAAATTGCCAGTTCGGCGAGAACTTTACGATCAAGCTCAACCCGGGCAACCTTCAGCCCGTGAATGAATTTGCTGTAAGATAAATTGTTCAGCCTGGCAGCGGCATTGATTCTGGCAATCCAGAGTTGTCTGAAATCTCGCTTGCGCGATCGGCGATCACGATAAGAATACATCAGAGCTTTGTCGACGGCATCTGCCGCGGTGCGAAATAATTTGCTACGGCCGCCGCGAAAACCTTTGGCCAGTTTCAAGATTTTCTTGCGACGTCTTCTGGCTTTGAATCCGCGTTTTACTCTCATTTTGTTTACCTCGTTATCTTTGTCGTTTAGATTGTTTTGATCGTCCCGATGAAATACGCTTCGCTGTTACTGCGTAAATTTCATTGGATAAATTTGGATCGTTATTTTCGTTTTGATGGTTCGATATTAGTTAATTTGTTGATTGGTTGATTCGTTGACTGGGGGAAAGGATTTATTACTGATGCCATTAGCGTATCCATTCCGCAATCCCAAATCTAAAATTCGAAATCTGAAATCGAATATTTCCCCATTCCATATTCTCCGTCATCTGTCCTCTGACATCTGTCCTCAGTCCTCCGACATCTGTAAAATTATCCGTTGGGTAACAGCAATTTTATTTCTCTGCGATCGGACTTGGCAATGAGGTGCGCCTTCCTTAGTGCTCTTTTGCGCTTGGTGGTTTTTTTTGTCAGAATATGGTTGGCAAATGATTTCCGATAAACAATTTTTCCGCTGGCGGTTTTTTTAAATCGCTTGGCGGCTGCACGATTGGTCTTAATTTTGGGCATGAATTCTTCTCCTTGATGACAATATCTTATTCTATCAGCGACTTCTTGTATATTAAATAAAAAATGGGCCGAGTTAACGAATACAAATAATTAAACGTAGATGGCGTGAGCTATCGAAACCCGGCCCACGCCACCTTATAGAATCAATATACGATCTCGGAACTACTATCCAGCCGCTGGGGCGAAACCCCTATCTTCGAATGATTGAATATGGTCGAATGAATATTTAATCATTTAGGTGCCAGTATCATGACCAGGGTACGGCCTTCAAATTTGGGGTGCTGCTCCACCGCAGCGATTTCCTCGGTTTCCTGTGCTACTTTTTCGAGCAATGCCATACCGAACCGGGACAGTGTGATTTCGCGTCCCCGGAATATGACCGTCACTTTAACCTTGTCTTTTCTTTCGATGAACTTTCTAATATGGCTGATCTTGGTTTGCAGATCATGTTCGCCGGTTTTCGGGCGTACCTTGATTTCCTTTACCTGAAAAGAGCTCTGTTTCTTTTTTGCTTCCTGTTTCTTTTTGGTCTGTTCATAGCGATACCGACCATAATCCATAATTTTGCAAACAGGAGGATTTGCATTGGGAGAAACCTCTACCAGATCCAGACCAAATTCAGCCGCCGTTTCCAGAGCCTGTCTTGTAGGAATAACACCGATTTGTCCGCCATCAGGGTCTATAACTCTCACTTCTCTGGCCCTGATATCTCTGTTGATGTTCGTTCTATCTGATCGATTGGGTCGATGGGGTCGTCTTGGTGCAGCTATCTTTTACCTCCTAGCTTTAACAATTGTAGTTTACATTTGCGCATATGCACACTTTTGTTGAGGTTTGCCGATTTTTATATCTATTTAAAAACAACCGACAACAACCTCTGCCTGGTTCAATACTAATTTCGAGATACATCCATCCGCTTGGATATATAACAAAATTAAGAAATGCAAGTAAAAAATGCAACTAAAATTTTTTAACTTGGACTATTAAAAAATAAACGTGCGAAAGAAAGCATGATTTTTACTAGCTCAGGTCACAGTCCCAATGTGTATTCGGCCAGAAAGCTCTGTTTCAGATAACTGTTGGCCGGATTGGAAAAATAGGTTTTAAACAGTTTAAGGCTTTCTGCACGCATCACACCCGCCAACACTCTCACCGGGCTGTTTCTGTAAAGCGGTTTGAGACGGGACAACTCACACCCGGTGCCACCGCCCATGACATCCTCATAGGCAAATACGATTTCGCCGACCCCGGATATTATAAGGGCGGCATAACACATTAGACAGGGTTCCATGGTGCAAAAAGCGGTTATTTTGCCGGGGTCAATTTTGTTTTCGATTTCGATCAGGCGCCGCAAGGCCACCATTTCGGCGTGGTCGATTTCGTTTCCAGCGCCTTCGATGGTGCCTCTGCGAGAACCAGTTGCCAGAATTTCAGCCTCATAAACCAGCACGCATCCCACCGGAAACTCGCCCTCTGACAGCGCTTGTTCAGCCTGGTCCAAGGTCTTTTTCATGAAAAAGCGATAATCCACTTTTTTTCCTTGTCCTAGCGATGCTTCGCCTCAAACCGACGAGTGGAGGCGTATTTACGAGAAAAGCGTCAGCTTCGTTAGGCCTAATGCAAAATTTGGAGCCAAATTGGCAATTATTTGGGAAAATGAGCATTTTTAACGAGGACTTCGGGTATTTAATGCCTTCTTTGTCCTTAACCCTGAACGTTGAACCCTGAACCTGTGAACGGTTACGGTTAAAGTATGCACACAGTCTCATCACAGGGACAGCTTCCATCCACTTCATAGCAGTACAAGATTCTTGATTCCATTTCCACCCGTTTGGCCGGAATTCGGTTAAAAAGTTCTGCCTGAATAATTGCTTGCAATTTCTCCCTGCTCGGTATTGTTTCCAGACCCCTGGAAATGACCCTGCCCGAAGCCCCTTCAAGGATTTCGGCATCTTCGCCATTGGTCACCACTGCAATGGGAATCTGATAGGGCGCTAAAGTCCGCGATACTGCCAGCACCGGTCGACGTCGGGTGACAATCGAACCGGGACCGAATTTTATTATCATGCAAACCTTGCTCGAAAGTTTGATCAGAAAATCAATTTTTATGACGGCCCGGTTTTCCCCGGCTTGCACCAGCAGGTCTTCGCGTGGCTTGATGTCTTTTTTTTGATACCCTTTGTGATTGATAAGCAGGCGGGCTATCTTTTGCCGGTAGCGTTCATCATGGGTATCAACGATGGTTCGGCCGGTGATAAAGTCGGTTCGCTCACCGAGTATCAAATGATGTCCAGCCATAATGGGTTTCAGGTTCAAGGGTTCAGAGGTTCAGGGTTAACAGATTATTCTTTACAATAAAGGTAATTTGGGATTAATATAACATCTTTTTTAGTTTTGTTAAGTCAGAATCCTGGTTTATTTATCAAAATCCTGAATACTCGACATACCCAATTGGGTGAAACGGCTTCTTAACCACGATTAATATAGGATCCATTTGATATGGGTTGTGTGCGCTTTTTCAACCCGGAACGCTAAACTCTGAACCACTTAACTTGTAATTATTTCTTGAGATAAACGATGTCGATCCGTGCAGAATTTGAAAAGCGCGAGAGGAATTTCATGTCTCCTTTCGGTTGTTTGAGCGCCGAAAGCCGGGGGCGAGACATTGAAGAAAAGCCATGTCCGGTCCGCACTTCATTTCAATTAGACCGTGACCGCATCGTTTATTCCAATGCATTTAGACGCTTAAAACACAAGACCCAAGTTTTCCTTGCTCCACTGGGGGATGATTATAGAACCCGCTTGACCCATACTCTGGAAGTGGCCCAGATAGCAAGGGCCATTGCACGAGCTCTGTTTCTAAATGAAGACCTGGCCGAGGCGATTGCTCTGGGACACGACTTGGGCCACACGCCCTTTGGGCATAGCGGTGAGATAGCTCTCAGAGAAATTTATTCTCCGGATTTTGCACACAATGAACAAAGTCTCCGGGTTGTGGAAATACTCGAAAATAATGGGAAGGGACTCAATCTGACTTATGAAGTCAGGGATGGTATTTTAAAACATTCAAAGGGGTTCGGGAAGATCATTCCTGAA
>CAMYLH010000058.1 GCA_947259065.1 uncultured Desulfobacterales bacterium | reverse complement strand
GCATCCGTCAGTATCGGCTTATTAAAATCTTTGTCAAAACGATGTCGGACATAATCATTAAATTGTTCAATTGTTTCTTTTAGCGAATGAACCGGAATTTGATAGGCATCGGCAATCGCTTGAATCTGATTGAATTTATTGACAACTCCTTTCCGCAAACAGTGATCTATCTGATGCCCAGAAGCAATAATACCTCCCTGATCGGCAATTCCGATACAGGGCTGGCCGATATTCAGGATAGCATCGGCGCGTAATTTACGATCTGCCAATTCATTGACAAAGCGACAACCGGTCTTAGGATTCACCATAATCCCGTATGGAAAGGCGATATAGCTGGCAAAGTCCGGTCCGACACCATATCCTTTTTCATCCGGAGATGCCCAGGGCCCCAATTGAATCCATGAAAGATGCACGGGCATTGCTCCAACTCGCAGGGCTTCTCTCAATGCCTCTCCGGTAGTTGAGAACTTATTGGTGCTTCCGATATCACGGGTCAGCCTCGGATCCTGACTGGTTCTCAATTCGATATCATTGGCAAAACCCCCGGTTGCCAAAATAACTGCTTTTCGGGCTTTCATGTATTTGACAGTGCCGGCAGTCGCATCCGGGTATTCATATCCATCCCGTATCAGCACACCGCAAACCCTATTTTTAGAATCCAGCAAGATTGTCTGGAGAAAAGCCTTTGTTCTGATTTTCATTCCCAAATGGCTTATCTTTAAAAGCATTTGTTTGATGATGGCAGAACCGGAACGGTTGGGGGTGGAATAACATCTTCGAACAGAATGTCCGCCGAATTGGTCGATACGATCTGAATATTTAACGCCCAAAAAATGGACCGTCCACTGCAATGTCTCACTAGATTTTTCGGTCAATACCCGAACCAATTCCGGCTGGTTAAGCCCCAGACCGGCTTTGAGCATATCCTCGTACATCAGCTCAGCTGAATCGGCAATTTCTGAATCTGCCTGCATTGGGGTGGCAGCAGCGGCAATAACACCATCGCTGATGGTAGAATTACCGCCATAGCCTTTCATCTTTTCTAAGATGATGACTGAACTGCCGGCCCTTTTTGCTTCAATTGCAGCGGCCAACCCCGCAAACCCGCTGCCGACAATGATGACGTCCGCTTCTTCATCCCATGTTAGAGGTGGCATTTTATCAATCATGTTTTCCCTCTTTGAATTCACCGAGCATCGGATCTAATTTTTCACTAACAATCTCTTGATAAACGCTATGCCAAAAAAAATCACACCTTTTTTTATAGATGGATATAAATGGTTGCACGCCGGCATGGCATCGGCAATTTTCATACATGCCGGCGCGAGGAATTTCACAGCCATCAAACCGATTGGTGCTGTGCTTTACTTTTTCTTTTGAAAGTCGACGATTTCTCCGATGGCTTCGATAGCGGCTCTGATGTGATCCTCGGTATTAAAGGGACCGATGCCGATACGAACCGCCCCCCCAATTTGAGCGGTACCCAGCTGTTCATGCAAAAGGGGCGCACAATGGAGTCCGGTGCGACAGGCGATATCGTACTCGCCGTCTAAAAGGATGCCTACATTGAGGGCTTCCATTCCGTCTATATTGAAGCTGATGACTGCGATATGATCTGTCAAATCATCCTGGCAGTAGAGTGACACGCAATCCAGTTCTCTGAGACCGTCCCTTAACATACGGCTCAGCTTCATTTCATGATTGTGAATTTCGTCCATGCCTTTCTCTTTAATCCACTTCAAGCCGGCATGCATACCGGCAATGCCCACAACGTTGCCGGTACCGTATTCAAGCCTGTAGGGATATTCGTCCAGATGCATACGAACAGCAGACCGGACCCCGGTCCCGCCGGCGCGGGTATGTCGAATCTCAACCCCCTCGCTCACATAAAGGCCGCCGATGCCGGTCGGTCCCAGCAGGGATTTGTGACCGGTAAAAGCAATAACATCGATGTAAAATTGTTCAATGTCGATCGGTATTTTACCGGCCGACTGGGAGGCATCAATGGCGAAGTGTATACCGTGCTCGCGGCAGATGCGCCCGATGGTTTCAACCGGCTGAATGGTGCCGATCACGTTGGAGGCATGATTGACAATGACGAGGCGGGTATTTGCTTTGATTTTATCTTTAATATCGTCGGGATCGACAAATCCGTTCGTGCCGAACGGTACATAATCGACCTCTACGCCGTTGAGTTTACGCTGATGATAGAGGGGACGGAGCACGGAATTGTGCTCTAATGTGGTTGTGATGGCATGATCGCCCTGTGTTAACATGCCGAAAATAATCAGGTTGAGGGCGTCGGTGGAGTTATAGGAAAAGCATAGCCGGTTAGGATCGCTACCGTTAAAAAAGTCGGTCAGCAGCTTACGGGTCCTGTCTACCAATTCACCGGTTTCCATGCACAGATCATATCCGGAACGTCCCGGGTTGACCCCGAAACTCCGGTAAAAAGAATCCATAAAAGTATATACTTCTTCCGGCTTGGGAAAGGAGGTGGCGCCATTGTCCAGGTAAATTAAATTTTCCATAAACGTATCTCCTTGGATGTCGTATCCATCAAGAAAGGTTTATAGATGGAATGCACCCTTATAAACGAGACTTCCGGTTCCATGAATAATTTTTCCGGTATGCACCCACTATAGCCTTTAAAGCCTTTACCGGGATACCTTTTTTTGTTATCGTTTCCATGCTGGCGCGGTCAATGAAGACAGATCAGAGAAAGGAGATTAGATGCATATCTTAAGGTTTATAGATGAGAAGGGTCAGGCGGGTTACGGCCATAATTATAGTGAGGGCAAAGCGTTACGGCTGGCAGGCGATTTATTCTCCGGCCTGGAGGAGACAGGTCAAAATGTCAAAGTCAAAAAAATTCTGGCACCCCTGATGCCCTCTGCCATTTTAGCTATCGGGCTCAACTATCACCAGCATGCCGAGGAGACCGGATCAAAGATACCGAAATACCCGGTGCTGTTTATGAAAAATATCGGTTCGGTCACCAATCCGGGTGACCCGATCCTATTACACCCCTCATGCATGGCGCCGCCCGAAGTGGATTACGAGGTTGAACTGGCAGTGGTCATCGGCAAAACTGCAAAAGACGTGTCCGTCGCTGAAGCCCTTGATTATGTGCTCGGATACACGGTCGCCAACGATGTTTCCGCCAGGCGGTGGCAGGGAGGACGGGGATCGGGCCAATGGGTGCACGGCAAGAGTTTTGACACCTTCTGCCCCCTGGGACCCGAGCTGGTGACGACGGATGAGCTCAGCGACCCCCAGAATCTCCGTTTGACTTGCGTTCTCAACGGCCAGGTCATGCAGGATGCCAATACATCCGATATGATTTTCCCGGTTGCCGAACTGATCTCTTTTCTCTCAACCGGCACAACGCTGCTTGCGGGCACGGTGATCCTCACCGGAACACCCAGTGGCGTGGGATTCACTCGCAAACCCCCCGTTTTTCTCATGCCCGGCGACACTGTTGACATGACCGTCGAAGGCATCGGAACCCTGAACAATCCCGTTGAACTTTATAAATTAGAAACTTAGGACGTTTTGATTTCCATTTCAGGATGACACACCCCAATTTAAAACAGCATTCGTAAAGAAATACGAAGGTTTCCTTAAAAGATTTTAAAAATATATTGGATCTACAGCGCCTGTGACTCACGCATGGTGGATAGAACTTCGATATAATCGTTTTGCCCTTTGTACAGCCGACTCATCTCTATGAGGATACCAGCGATTTGAGCCAGCGCCTGGATGAAATTGACATCATCCAGGGTAAATTCCCATTTCTCCGCGGTATAGACCCGGATCGCGCCGATCGCTTCATCGCTAACCAGAATAGGCACTGAGAGGATGGAGGCAATTCCCTCAAGTTTAGCGGCTTCAGGGTATTGGATTCGGGGATCATCACTAACGTCATAAACCCCGACAGGGCCATCTTGAAGAGAATTGGCAATGGAGTGCAAAGCGCTTATCGGCCCCTTGTTCAAATACTCCGAACTTAATCCTGTTGAAGAAGCCACTTCCAATTCCTTTGATTGACGATTAATCAGAAACAATGCACATCCCTTAAAATCCAAGGTGGATGTAATGCTCTCCACCGTCATTCTAATGATTT
Source organism: uncultured Desulfobacterales bacterium (assembly GCA_947259065.1). Taxonomy (GTDB): domain Bacteria; phylum Desulfobacterota; class Desulfobacteria; order Desulfobacterales; family JAFDCJ01; genus JAFDCJ01. The sequence goes on along the minus strand of CAMYLH010000058.1, from coordinate 4,083 downwards.
CTTCCGGATCCTTGGATTTGGAAAGGGATCGGGTAATCTTGATTAGCATTTCATAGTTGAGCTTCAAATTTCTCATTTTATCCTCCTTGTTCCGGTATTTACAGGATTTATATCAAATGGAATTTAAGCGAAGCGATTCAAATTCGGTAGCAATCAATCCAATGAGATAGCAGAAAGCAACAACAGAAGCAGCGCTCGAGGAGAAGCTACCTGGCCGGATGGAAAGTCAGCAAACATCAAATATGTGTTATTGTTTCAAAATTGAAAAACATTGTCAAATAATTCTGTCATAAACGGCTGGCAGAGAAATAATCATTGATTTTGGCAGTCTATATCCACCGAACATTCCCCACCATCCTCCGTCAGGACCGTCATCTCTTGGTCTGCGGGCAGAAGGGATTGATCAAAGTACAAAACCGGTTGCGGGTCGAAACAGGCGTGGCGCACATAGTTTAAGATCTTATCTTCCCCTTTGATAAAAGAAAAACCGGCAGCATTTTTAACGACTAAAACCGGGACTTCTTTAATTCCTAAAATTGCCAGCATGAGACGATTCACTTCCGGGGAGTAAGAAGTGTTCAGTTCAAGGCCGTTGACTTTGAAGGTGTCTAATTTCTCGATGGGATTCAAATAAAAATTACAGCTGTTGCAGTTTTCCAAAGCATGAATCACATTGATGCAATGAGTGCAATCCGAAGAAAAAATCAGAAAAATTTCTTTAGATGGCACGGCACAGGATTTTACACCGTAGCTTCCGCTTTCCAGAGAATTTATCTGGGAAGAAACGCGCACGGGCAGGAATGTCAAAAGGGAAAATGAAAATATAATGGCAATTAGGATGGTCACCCCGGATATCAGCTGTTTCCGGTCATATACAAGATTTAAAATGAAAACAAATAAAAATATAATGATGCAATAGCTGCAGACAACGTGGGCGACAAATAGCTGATACGCCAGCAGCACACCTTCGGCCGCAAGACCCGCCAGAAGCAACAGTCCCGGAATATCGAAACCGCCTGAAGGCCTATTTTTAATAAACCGAAGTGACCAGTAGACAGATTGAAAATATAGCAGGCCTAAGATATTGAAATACAGGGGTGAGAGTGAAGTGAGCCGTTCAACAAGCTCGCATCCGCTGTTCGGGCAGATGGCCGTTCCGCTAACCAGAATGTAGATTATCTGAACTGCGATGACAAGGCTTGCACTTAAAGCTAATAATTGCATAATCAATTAATCTGGGGTAGCTCCGCAAGATGGTATCGGGATGCCTTCATAATTATTTTATCGATTTTTCCGGTTTGGCTGAATCGGGTTCAAACCATTCTATTTTAATGATTGCGATCTGATTTTGTCAAGCATGCATGAATAGCGAACCAAAGCTGCCATAGCCCGGGACGCCCGTTCGGGAGACGGCAATACCGGAATGCCATATTGCAAAAGTTTTTGTATGGATAAGTCTTGATGGCTTTGAAAAGTAAAACCAACCAGCGGCTTTTGATGTTTTTGGATCAAGCCTGCCATCGTCCGGCTCTGATCGTCTAAAAGTTTCTCGGTTAAACGGGGAATCTCCTCCTCGGCGATGCCCATGCCTGTCATCGTGCGCCGGATACTTTGCCCGGGTGTCAAAAAATAGGCAAGCAAACCGTCGGTCTGCTCATCTCCAAGAAGTGCATCGGGGATCGCATCAAAAAAATCCAACGGATTTTTGGAAAAGGTCACGTCGATGGGATTGTTCACACTGCCGGTGGGGGGCACCATGGGCGCGATTTTCGCCAGGGTTTTTTCTGATAACGACGGTAACTCCAGTCCCGCCCGGCCGCATGCATCGGCCGCTGCCGCTCCGGGTCCGCCGGAGTGGGTCTGGACAATTACTCGGTTGCCTGCGGGTCTTGGGCATATACCCAAAACCCAGCAATAGTCAAAAAGCTCCGGGATGGAATAGGCGCGGATGACGCCGCTTTGCCGGAAGACACCCTCATAGAGTGCGTCCGGACCGGCCAGGGCTCCGGTATGGGAAAGACCGGCTCGTTTGCCGGCTTCCGATCCACCCACGTAAAAGGCCACAATGGGTTTATGGGGAACAATAGACCGGGCAAGGTCGATAAATTCCCGGCCCCGCCGGATCGTTTCAACATAGAGTCCGATCACCCGGGTATGTGGACAGGCAGCCAGATACTTCAGGCAATCGACAATGTCCACATTGGCTTCGTTGCCCACACTGATCCCGCTGGAAAATCCGAGACCGAACCGGCTCAGATAGCCGAACATCTGGGTGATGAGGCTGCCGCTCTGGGAAGCCAGACCGATGAATCCCTGCCGGCCTTCAAAGGGGAGGAATGTGACATTGTAATTATGATGAGGATTGGCAACACCTAAACAGTTAGGCCCCAAAAAACGCATGCCGTATCGGTCGGCTACCATCACCAGTTTTTTTTCAAGCTCAACGCCTTTGCCACCGACTTCCTTAAAGCCACCGGACACAACGATGGCATGTTTGATGCCCTGTTTGCCGCAGTCTTCCATCGCCTCAGGCACGATGTGGGTGGGCAAGACCAGCACTGCCAGATCGGGTACTTCCGGTAATTCCCGCACCCTCGGATAAGCTTTAAGATCTAGTACGCGCGTCTCTTTCGGGTGGATCGGATAGATTTTGCCACCAAATCCTGAGGATAGGAGCGAATTCAGCTGATTGGTCCCCATGGCGGTGAAGCGGTTGGAAGCCCCGAAAAAAACGATGCTGTCTGGATTTATAATCGGATAAAGAGGGCTTTGGCGTATGGAATCCGGCATAATGTCCTTTTCCGAATCTTGTCGAATTCGAGTCTAAAAAAATGGTTTATTCTACCTAAACTGAGCGGTTCCGGGTTCAGGGTTCAAGGTTCAAAGGTTACGATGGATGGATTCTGCTCACAGTATTAATCAATAACTAAAATACCCGTCATACCCCATCGAGTGCATCGGAATTATAACCAGATGAAGACATGATCCCTTTGATACGAGCTGCCTGGGTTTTTTCAACCCGGAACGTTGAACCCCTGGCCCAGACCTGGATCATATATGAATTCCCTTGATCTGACGGTCGCATCGGTTTGATGCCCTCTAAAAGTATTCAAAGGCAGTCGCGCCAGGGCAGGTCTGAACTGCTCAACATAGGTTGTATTAATGAATAAAAATAAATTTGTCGTTATTTTTGCGGGTCAAGTTGCCTTCTTCCTCTAAATACCTCAAATGCGAAATGGCTTCCCCGGTGGCAAACCATCTTTGGGCAACCGGGAACTGATCCCAGGAATCAGCTTTTATGTCCCAGGTCATGTGGGAAGCGACCTGAAAGGCATTCAGTGGCGCCTTTTCAAGGATTGTCAACACTTCGGTCAATCGATGAGCATGATGCTGTTTTAGCTCTGCGATTCTGGCCGCATGATCTCTTATGAGCCGCTAGGAGTTGAGATATTTTAAGGGGCTTTCCGGCAGTGGAATTTTCAGCTGAAACAGGTCGGGTAATATTTCTTTACACATGCTGGCTTACCTTGAATATTTGTTCGTAATAGTTCAGCCCCTAAGGCCCTATGGAGTAACATCATATATCAAACCGGTTGAATCAGGCATCTTGCATTAGATGATTGACCTGTAAAAGTCAACCGTTGAAACAAAATCATACTAATTCTGGAGGGATTTTCTGGCGACTTGCGCTTCACTGGATTCGGGGTATTTGTGACAGATCAATTGCATGCATTTGTTGCCCTTCAGCGCCATTCCATCCTGGCGGTAGGCCCGGGCAAGTCTTAGCAATGCCGTTGGAATCCCCGGAGACTCCGGCACTTTTTTCATCAGAAGGGTTAAAATGTTTACCGCATTGTCCAGATGCCCTGTGGCTGAAAACATCGCACTGAGTTGAAGATAAAGCTGGGCAGTATCCATCAGTTGTAACCTTTGAACCCTGAACCTGGAACCAATCAGTTAAGGAATATATCGATAACGGACCATCAAACTTGAGACAATTTCACGGGTATTCTATCATTTTAAAACAGACAGAATACATTAATTTTTGGCATTTTAGATCACTTTAGGCAATTTAGGCATTTA
>CAMYLH010000057.1 GCA_947259065.1 uncultured Desulfobacterales bacterium | reverse complement strand
GGAAAAAATGCAAAAGAAGAAATGGATTTATTTGGCGATGTTGTTTGTAATTCCTGGATTGATGTTTACCGTTTCGTGCCAAAAGAAGTTGGTCGATGCGACACCGGAACCTGTCGTAAAGGAAGAGGTGAAAGAAGAAGTCGTCGTGAAAGAGGAAGTCGTGGTTGCACCGGCTCCTATGACGCCGGATGCGGTTATGCAGGAAGATATTCAGTTTGAGTTTGATAAATCGACCCTGACGCCCGCTGCACAGGATAATCTGATGCGTAAGGCTGAATGGCTGCGTGAGAATCCCGATGCAACAGTGACCATCGAAGGTCATGCTGACAACCGCGGTACCAATGAATACAACCTTGCCTTAGGAGATCGGCGTGCAGAGAGTGCCAAAGCATTTCTGGTCGATTTAGGGATTGATGCTGCCCGGTTAGCTTCCATCAGCTATGGCGAAGAGCGACCAGTTGACCCCAGAAACAATGAAGAAGCATGGGCCAAAAACAGACGAGATCACTTTATCGTTAATTAATTCGGAGTTTCCGGTCATTCGAGACGCTGCATTGCTTTACTGCAGGTGGCAAAAAAAGTCCGGACGACAGTCCTAAGTTATTTGAAAAGGCGGCAGGAGCCGGCCTATCCGGCTCTTGCTGCCTCTATCAATAATTTCCGGTATAAGTGACAGGCCGGGTTTCGGTGAAGAAACCCGTTATCCAGGATTCTGCTTTCGATAATTTTTATTCATTAATTGCAAGGCTGAGTAGTGACTGCCATGAAATCAATCCTAGTATCCAATCTGGTGGTTTTTTTGCTTTTATGCGGTTGTGTGACCCAGAGGGAGCTGACTTCCCTCGACACACGCCTCAATGTGCTCGAACTTCGCAACGCAGAGGCTAAAAAAAGCAGCCAAATGCTAAAATCCGGTTTGGAAAACCGTGAGGATGAGGAGCTGGCATTACGGCATCAGGCCGCTTCATTGCGAGCGAAAATGGATGCACTCAATGAGGAAATGCGAACCCTTACCGGTAGAATCGAAGAAATCGAATATCAGCTAAATCGACAAAAACAATTGGATGCGGAATCGGTGAAAGCCAAAGAAGACAAGATCGACAGAATGGCAACAGCCGCCAAATCCAATGATGACCGCATTTATCGAATTGAGCAGTATTTAAATTTCGAGCCATCCAAGCCATTCACCCCAACCGAGAAGCCTGCTGAAAAATCCACCGTAAAAATAACGCCTGTTCCGACCGGCCAGAGTAAACAGGAAGTTCAGGAGAATAACATCTATCGGATGGCAAAACAGGCTTTTGATCAGGGGGATTCTGATGCCGCCAGAAAGAAATTTCAAGAACTTATTCAGCGGTTTCCGAAATCAGAACGCGCCGATAATGCCCAGTTCTGGATAGGTGAAATATATTATCGCGAGAAATGGTATGAAAAAGCCATTCTCGAATATCAGAAGGTGATCGAGAAATATCCCAAGGGCAATAAGGTGCCGGCATCTCTTCTTAAACAGGGATTTGCATTTTTTAATTTAGGGGATAAATCCAATTCTCGTTTAATTCTAGAAGAGCTAATCAAAAAGTATCCCAAATCCAACGAAGCAAAGATCGCCAAAGATAAAGTGAAGGATCTAAGATAAAAGCAGTCATTGAGCGTGATTTGAATACGGGATGATAACAATCATCGGTATAGATCCCGGCCTCGCAGCAACCGGTGTCGGAATCGTTCGAGGAAACGGCGTAAAGATCGAAGGTTACTCCTTTGGCAGTATCAGCACCTCAAAAAACCATTCTTTGCCAAATCGTCTCGATCATATCTTTTCAAAACTTCTTCAAATCTTAAAAGATGAGAATCCCGACTTGATGGTGGTGGAGGATGTATTTTCACTGAATAAATATCCGAAGTCCGGGATCACCTTAGGGCAAGTGGCAGGCGTCGTGATGCTTGCCGGATGTCGCGCAGGTGTGTCATCGATCGAAATCCCCGTGCGTGAAGCAAAACAGGTTTTAACCGGCAACGGAAATGCCAGTAAAATGCAGCTGGAAAAAGCCGTTCGTAATCGATTAAGCCATGGAAAACCCATAAGACCCTATCACGCATCCGATGCAGTTGGATTGGCACTCATCGGCTTTTACCGTTACCATGAACGCATTGCTTCCAACGGGCCTAAGGCTTAAGGCGCAGGGCATGATAAATGATTGGTTATGTAGAGGGTAAAATCCTTAAAAAGGAAGAGGACCGGGTACTGATTCTTGCCAACCAGATTGGATATGAGGTGCTGCTGCCTGCCATCGTCATGAAGTCTTTACAAAATAAAAATATTGGCGAGGATATTGCGCTTTATATTTTTTTTCAGCAAACCGAACGCCAGCCCAAACCTGTTTTGATCGGTTTCAATCTTGAAGTTGAAAAGGAGTTTTTCCAACATTTTATTTCAGTGGAAGCCATCGGTCCGCTAAAAGCCGCAAGAGCATTAAACATTCCGGTGCGGGAGATCGCCACCGCCATCGAGGCTGGAGAAATCAGCAAACTCACGCAGCTTAAAGGAATCGGCCGGAGAACGGCGCAAAAGATAATCGCCACCTTGGAGGGAAAGATGGGGAAATTCGCATTGATCCGTTCGAATGATTACGAGGAAATGCCGCTTGACGGGGACTTTTCAAAACAGGTGCTGAATGTTATGATTAAACAGCTTGGGCACAGGGCCGCGGATGCCAAACGGATGATTGACAAAGCCCTAAAACGCAACCGGTCCATAACGACTGCCGAAGAGCTCTTTGATGAAGTGTACCGAGGCGAGAGATTGGAAGGAAATTGAAGGATGAAGATTGAATATTTATGGAAGTCGCTGCGCTCTGTCCGTTTAAATTTAAATAGATAGCGGATAGGTTTCAGGTTTCAGGTGTCAGCGGCCGCTGAAGTGGCCAGTATGAGCGAAAAGCAAACCCAATAGTTCACCGCAGAGAACGCCGAGAAATTTTTCTGTTTTAGTCATAGTTCAGGTTTTAACCCTTTCATATCTGACACCTGACACCAGACACCTGAAACCTCAAATGTTAGGACAATACTCTATATCGCAATTTTAATCTATCTGAACCCATACAATTCGCTAAAAAAGGTCATTATCGATGTCCGATGACATTATCTCATATTCTTCCGACGATCAGAGTCTGGTAGCCGCAGACCCTTTGCCGGAAGATAAGGATACCGAGATATTATCTTTGCGTCCGGAAAGACTGACCGATTATGTGGGACAGACCGAAGTGGTGGAAACGCTTAAGATTGCCATCGAAGCGGCCATGCAGCGAAGCGAACCCATCGATCACGTGCTTTTGCACGGTCCACCGGGTCTTGGGAAAACGACCCTGGCCCACATCATTGCCAATGAGATGGGGGGGAATCTTACCATTACGTCCGGTCCGGCTCTTGAGAAAGGGGGCGATTTGATAGGGCTGCTCACCCATCTTGAGAGCAACGATATTCTGTTTATCGACGAAATTCATCGAACGCCCAAATCCGTTGAGGAATTTCTCTATCCGGCCATGGAGGATTTCGCCATTGATTTCGTCTTCGATAAAGGGGTGCATGCTCGAAGCCATCGCTTTCAATTGAAGCGTTTTGCGCTGGTAGGAGCCACTACACGGGTTGGTCTGCTGTCCGCCCCTTTGCGGGACCGCTTCGGCATTTTCAGAAATCTGGATTTTTACGCCGAGTCTGATCTGGTCAAAATTACAAAGCGATCGGCGGCACTGCTTGGGGTTGCAATTGATGATGAAGGAGCCTTAACGCTTGCCCAGCGGTCCCGGGGAACTCCCAGAATTGTCAACCGACTTCTTAAACGCGTCCGGGACTACACCCAGGTAAGAGCAGACGGCAATATCACGACGGAAACGGTTTCTGCGGCCTTGAAGCTCGAAGGTGTTGATCAAAAAGGATTGACTGAGCTGGATCGGCGTTATCTGAATACTATCATTAAATTTTATCATGGCGGTCCTGTGGGGATCGAAGCTATTGCAGCTACGCTTCAGGAAGAGTCCGACACACTGGTGGATATTGTCGAGCCATATCTTTTGAAACTCGGTTACATTACGAGAACATCATCCGGTCGCAAGGCATCCGAGGCGTCTTTCAGACACCTGGGATTTAAGGTTCAGACGAAGATGTTTTCATAGGAATAGGTTCAGAGGTTCAGAGGTTAAAGGGTTTAGAGGTTCAGGGTTCAAAGGTTGAGGAATTCAGGGTCTATGTCCATAAGCGCTAAGTTGTATTTACCAACGGGACTGAGGAAGGTTTAAAACAACCCTGAACGGTGAACCCGGAACCTTGGAACGGCTACCTAAAATCATGTCTATTATCACACTGCTGACGGATTTCGGTACCGGCGCTGAGTATGCGGGGTTGATGAAAGGAGTCATTTTATCCATCAACCCCGCTGCCACCATCGTCGATATTACCCACCAGATCGACAGCCAGGACATCGTTCAGGCCGCGTTTACCATTGATGCGTCGTATGAATATTTTCCGGATGGAACTGTGCATCTGGTTGTTGTGGACCCCGGCGTCGGCAGCGAACGGTCTTTGCTGGCCCTTGAAATAAAGAGCCAATTTTTCATAGCCCCTGATAACGGGGTACTCACGCTTTTATTCAACGAAGGAGAAATCAAGTCACTTATTCGCATCACAAATTCCAAATATTTTTTAGCTTCTGTCAGTCGAACGTTTCACGGCAGGGATATTATTGCCCCGGTGGGTGCCCATTTATCCATCGGCATCGATATAAGAACGCTGGGCGTTGAATTAGACTTGCGGGATGCGATGCAGCTGGACGATTTGCATGCCTGCATGTCGGAAAACGGTGAGATTGTCGGAAAAATCGTTGACATTGATGACTTTGGGAATCTGATATCCAATATTGATTTTAAAAAGCTGAGCAACGTGTATCAAAGCGGTCAAAATAAAAGAATTCGGATCAAAATCGGTTCCAGCGTCGTCACCGGTATATGCGAGACTTATGACAGCGTCCAGCCAAAAACCCCATTGACTCTTATCGGAAGTCGCGGGTATTTGGAGATCGCTGTAAACAAGGGCAATGCCGCTCAGGTCTTAGATGCCGCAAAAGGAGATACGGTAAGGGTGATGGTCTAACCGGAATTGATATGTTGAAACCAAGGTGTTTCATCGGGCATGATGTTATATTTACCATGCCTGAGTATGTTAGAAATTTCAAATTATTATGGTAAACTTAAATAAAAGCTCAAATCAAGCGGACCGTACTTCGATAACAGCCAAATGGTTCAACCCGGAAGCACGCTGGACCCTTTTGTTCATTGGAAATCGTGGCAAACCGATAACACTCAAGCGTTTTAAGGGGATGGTCTTATTCACCCTGATAGTAGTATGTGTTTTCATCGTCCTTGCCGCAGGTCTGTTTTGGTGGAACCGCAACATCCTGCATGAAAAAAATCTACTAGAGTCGAATTTAAAAAAAATAGAGGAACAAAACCAGGAATTGCGCCATGAAAGAGACATTCTCCTAACGCGGCTGGTGGTAGCGGAGTCGCGGACAATTGAAAAACAGGGCAGCGAAACGGAAGAGCAAACCGACGAAGAATTTCCGGGTCGCACAGATCAGGATACAGCCTATGCCGAGCAATCCGCACCGCTTGCCATGACAACCACGAAGACTGAGGTCCAAAACCAGGTTCGAGCACAACCGGAAAATGATCCAACCGGTTCTACGTTAAGTGTGGCCATCGACAATTTTAACATATCCGTCAAATCCGGCAGCAATTCGTTAAAGGTCCAGTTCAAACTTAAAAATACCAGCCCATATTCCCAGCATGTTTCCGGGCATGCCATTGTGGTGTTAAAAGGCGAAGAGATCCAGCAGGATCAATGGGTGTCTATACCCGGGATCTCTTTGGTTGAAGGAGAGCCGACCGGCAGCCAGCAAGGCTATGCATTCGGCATCAGCAATTTTAAGATCATGAGGTTTAGCGCGAGTATGCCGCATTCGCTTGAAAAATTTCAAACTGCAGCCTTATATGTATTTACCCAAACCGGGGAATTATTGCTCAAACAGGATTTTGCACTGAATCTTTTACGTTGATTCCGACGAATTAGAGAATCCTCTATTGATTCATATCACCCCTCTTGATACCCATGAGATCCTGCTTATATTACCAGGATATTAATTTCCTGGTGTTAAGCGCCGGTGATTCTTGCCCCTTGCTGCGATTTTCTATTTTTTCTCTTGACAGGCACTGAAGAATTGTTTAAATATGCCGGATTCATTAAATTTAGGAGTGCGAAAAACGTGAAGAAATATACCTACAGTGCCAAAAAATCGGATAACGAAGGCAAGTGGGGTCTGGTCGATGCCAACGGAGCCATTCTCGGCCGTGTGGCCACCATTATTGCCTCCCGCCTCCAAGGCAAACATAACCCTTTGTATACCCCGCATGTCGACACCGGTGATTGGGTCGTCGTAATAAATGCAGATAAGATTCAGTTGACCGGGAAAAAATTAGATCAAAAGCGTTACTACCGTCACAGTGGATACATCGGTGGTCTTTCAGAGACGACGGCAGGAGATCTCAAAGAAAAGCGCCCGGAAGATCTCATCCGTTTTGCCGTAAAGGGCATGCTGCCGAAAAATAAGCTGGGAAGAAAACTGTTTAATAAATTGAAAGTGTACGCGGGAGATAAGCATCCCCACGCGGCTCAAAACCCCGAGGTTATCGAACTAAAACTGTAAGGATTGAAATTTAGAGGAATTAAATGGAGCAAGAAAATACCTATTACGCGACCGGCAGGCGTAAAACTGCAATTGCCCGGACCTGGATTAAACCTGGCAGTGGGGAAATTGTCATCAACAATCGTCCGGTGGAAGAATATTTTCCAATTGAAACCATTCGGACGGACCTGATTCAGCCGTTTAAAATAACCAATACTTCCGGTTCCTACGATGTTAAAGCAACGGTCGTCGGCGGTGGTATTGCCGGACAGGCCGATGCCGTTCGGCACGGTATTACACGGGCACTTGTTATTATCAATCCTGATTTTAGACTGGCGCTGAAGAGAGCCGGTTTTATCAAGCGTGATCCCAGGGTTAAAGAAAGGAAAAAATACGGCCAGAAAGGTGCTCGGGCACGGTTTCAGTTCTCGAAACGATAAGTCGCCGCTTTTTTTGTATGCCTCTAAGGGAACAGGCTGCCGTCTGTTCCCTTTTTTATTTTGTATTGAGCGTCGAAATGTGGCATATCCTGATTGAGCGATACTCAATCAGGTGTTACTGGGTATTGGGCATTGGATACCTAATACCTAATTGATACCTATTACCTGATACCTGTTTCTTATTCCGGAGGTAAAACATGCCGGTGAATAAAATCGATCTAAATTCCGATGTGGGGGAAAGTTTTGGAAACTATAAACTCGGACTGGACGAAGACGTCATCCCGCTGATAAGCTCAGCCAACATTGCCTGTGGCTTTCACGCCGGGGATCCGGCGGTGATGCGACACACCATTACCATTGCAAAAGAAAACGGAGTCGCCATCGGCGCACATCCGGGATTTCCGGATCTGGTCGGTTTTGGCCGGCGCAACCTGGATGCTTCTCTGGAAGAAATCAAGGACTTTGTGACTTACCAGATAGGTGCCCTTCAAGCATTTGCCGCCGCCCAGGGAGTGAAACTGCAGCATGTCAAGCCCCACGGCGCGCTCTATACTATGGCCGTAAAGAACGCAGCCATCTGGCAGGCTGTTGCCGAAGCCATCGCTGCCGTGGATAGCCGTCTGATCTTATTTGTGTTAGCCGGAACGGACCGCCAAAACCTGGAAGCTGTCGGTGCCGGACACGGCATTCGTATTGCCTATGAATTTTTCGGCGACCGTGCCTATAATTCCGACGGCTCACTGGTTTCACGCAAGGAACCCGGCTCGGTGATTCACGACGGTGATATGGTGGCTGAGAAAGTTCTGAAAATGGTCCAAGAGGGCAGGGTGGTATGCAAAGACGGTTCTGAAATCGAATTGACCGCGGATACGATATGTGTGCACGGCGACAATCCATCCGCCCTGTCTTTAGTCAGGAAGATCAGAGAAGCATTGCAGGCATCGGGGGTTGAAATCGCACCACCGGAAACGTTTTTATAACCTATAGAAAAGTGGCACTTTACGATTATCCAATCTTTCGAATAATGGGGGACCGGTCGTTTCTCGTTGAATTGGGCGACGAAATCAGTCCTGCCGTCAACCAGAGGGTGCAGGAACTGTTTACGGGCATGGATCTGCATCAGCCCAAAGG
>CAMYLH010000056.1 GCA_947259065.1 uncultured Desulfobacterales bacterium | reverse complement strand
ATCCCACGCACCTGGCAGCGTGTCACTATCCGCATTTAAGGTGAGGTTCTTTAACAGGTGATCATCTCCGATTCTGCATTTTTTCTTGACCAGGTCAAATAGTGTAACGTATTATTGTTCTGAATCTTAGCCCTTCGTTGAGAATCGAAACCGTGTCACTCAAAAATCAAGACCTAGACTATAAAACCGTATTGGGTCTAAAAAAAGATCCATTCTCACCCGAACCGGATCCTTCGTTTTATTATGCCTTCAATTCCTATGGGCAACGATTGACGGTATTCAAAAAACTGGTTGAGGGCACCGATATTTTAGTCCTGGTCAGCGGTCAGCCCGGAAGCGGAAAAACCACTCTCTTAAACCGATATTTCGCTTCCAGTGAAACACTGTGGAAACCATGTCGGCTGCGAGCAGATCCTGCCGCCATTTCTGGCCGAACTGCGGAGCCGGAAGCGCATCAAGGGTATCCCGCCTATATTCATCAGGATTCAAAGGACCCTATCTTAATCGTTGACGATGCTCACAAATTATCCCCCAGGGAATTTAAATTTTTGCTCCGGGAAACCCTGGTACCCGGACGTGAAAAAAAGATAAAGCGACTGGTTTTACTAGGCGAAACCAATTTATTTAACACGGTGTCAAATCTGGCCAAGTCATTTTCTGATGAAATCACTGTTAACCAAGTCTTTTTGCCTGGACTGACAGAAGAAGAAACAGCGACCTATCTCCAACACCGGATGGTTGTCGCCGGCTGTGCCGCCGAAAAAATCTTCAGCGCTTCCGCGGTAAAAGAAATTCATCACACGACGGGAGGCTTTCCGGGGTCCATAAATAGTGCTGCGGCTCAATGGTTAAAGGACAACTATTCACACCAAAAGAAACGTCGAGGTATTTTTCGGTGCTGGTGGTTTTTGTGTTCAACACGCACCGCAATCCCCCGATTTCGCTGTTGTCAGATCTCAAAACCGGCCCAAAAATATTTCACTCAAAAATACCGGCAGAAATTAATCATGCAAAAAATTTATTTCGCGAAAAAATTGCGGTCGTTGACAAGCCGGCAAAACAGATCATAAAAATCGAGAATGTGCCGACGATTGAGAAAAAGACAGTGCCTTCTCAACCCAATTTTGCAGCGCCCGAACAAAGAGAACCGAAGCAGAAAACCGGGCTTGACCCGCCGCTAGAATCGTCCCTAAAAAATGAGACCACGCCACAGTTGGCAAAGGCAGTGCCGCCTCAGGCAATTGTTGCGTTGCCTGAACAAAGCTACCCGCAGCAGGATATCGGACATGGCCAGCCGCTAGAATCGCCCATAAAAAATGAGACCACACCGCAGTTGGCGAAAGCAGAGCCGTCTCAGTCAACTGTCGCACCGCCTGAACAAAGCGAACCAGGCCAGGAAAACGGACCTCACCCGCCGCCGGAATTGCAATCAAAAATTGAGACGATACTACCTGCAGCAGAACAATCCGTATCTTCTCGGGCGACCGCTGTACCGTCCGAAAGAAGAGAATTACCGGAAAAGGCCGGCTTTGACCAGGTAGAAGTCTACCCGCAGCCGGTTAAGGAAAATGTCATCGAAAAACCTGAAGAGAGAATCGTCCACAACGAGAAGTGGCTTTTATCCCAAGGTTCGTCCCGTTATACGATACAGATTATGGGTGCGCGCAAGGAAGCGCTGTTGTATGATTTTGTCAAAAGAAATCAATTGCTGGAACAAAATGAGATTGTTTTCTATCAAACTACGTTTAAAGACAAACCCTGGTTCCAGTTGCTTTATGGTGTATATGCGACCAAAAAAGACGCCCAATCGGCTGCTGATAACTTACCTCCGAAAATCCGTAAGTCATCACCCTGGATCCGCAGGCTGTCTGCGGTACAGAAAGTGATTCGGAATCAAGCGGCACCATAGCAACCTGGCAGACTTCAGGCTGTTGGAGATTCGAGGTTGAAGGCATAACCGGCTAACCCCTTTTATAATATCGAAATTTTACTGATATCGACAAAACGCCAACAGACTGAATCAAATTTATCGGAGGTACCCTATGCCCTATCGCCTACACCATATTCACTTGATCTGCCGGGATCTGGAAACGATGGTCAGCTTTTTTACAGATGCTCTTGGTGCAGCACTTGTAGAACGTCGAAAATTTGGAACCGCCGACGGTGCAACCCTGGATCTTCAGGGAATCGTTATCAACCTGAGAGTTGCTCGCGTAGATGAAGAGATCAGGGATCACCTATCCCCTTCCACGTATGGATACGATCATATCGGATTGAAAGTGGATGATATCCATGCAGCCTGGGATGATCTGACCAAACGCGGCTACCAATTTTTTATGTCACCCACAGATGCAGCCGGTTCGACCATTGCCTTTTTTAAGGGCCCTGAAAATATTACGATTGAACTGGTTCAGGCCTAAGTTTTGTGTTCACTTGTCTGCAGCTTAGGATTCACGAATTAATCGTGAGAAACCAAAAACGGTGACCTAGCATCCAGTATCGATTATCCGGTATCAAGATCTATTTCCTAAAAGCTCCAGCGCATTTCTAGCAGCATCCTGTTCGGCGGCCTTTTTGCTTTTTCCGCTTCCTTCGGTTTGGATATCAATCACTGTCAAAGCCACCCAGAAAGTTTTATCATGATCGGGGCCATCTTCACGAATGATCTTGTAACCGGGTATCACTCCATGCTCGATCTGTACCCGTTCCTGCAACCGGCTCTTGTAATCATAATTACTGTCGGCGGCATCCAGTTGTTCTATTAATGGCTGGAATTTTTTTGCGATGATCTTATAGGCGGCATCGAAACCACCGTCCAGATAGATTGCCGCCATCAGTGCTTCAAAGGCATCAGCTAATATGGAGTTCTTCTCCCGACCCTGGGTTTGTATCTCTCCTTTGCCCAGCAGGATGTAATCGCCCAGTCTAAATGATCTTGCCGTTTCAGCAAGCTGGGATTCATTGACGAGGTTGGCACGACTTCTCGACAAGTCACCCTCTTTTATATCCGGGTCATTGTGCATGAGGATGTGACCGACGGTGAGATTCAAGACCGCATCACCCAGAAATTCGAGTCGTTCGTTGTCCCGCATATGGGGCTCGGAAATTTCGTTGACATATGAGCTGTGTCTCAGGGCTTCTAGCAGCAGACTTTTATCTTTAAATTCGTATTGCAATCGTTTTTCAATACCGGACGGATCTTTTGCTTCCATGGGTGTACCTACAAATAGGGAGGGGAAAATCAGCGTTGGCTTAACTTCTCGAACAATTCGAAAGGAACCATCAGGTCGCCATGTCCCGATCCCATTTCGATTTCAGGCTGAATGGCGCCGTGAAAGTCACTGCCGCCGGTCATCAATAAATCATGGCGTTTTGCCAGCTCGGCATATAGGCGAGTCTGATCCGGGGAATGTCCTGAATAATAAACCTCCACGCCCTGGATCCCCGCTTTCTTTAAATTGCCTATCAACGCATCCATCTGATTTTCATTTTTACATCCCAGTAAACCCGGATGAGCCAGGACGGGAACACCTCCGGCGTCTCGAATGATTTCTATCGCCCTGAAGCATTCAACTCGTTGCTTATCCACATAAGCGGGTTTAGCGGTACCTAAAAATTGATCGAAGGCCTCATCGATCGAGGCAACCACTCTCTTTCTGACCATAAGTTGCGCAATGTGAGGTCTTCCCAGCTGTCCCTCCCCCGCTTCTTTGCAAACTTCGTCTAGAGAAATGGAAATACCCAGTTCATTTAAGCGTTTTATGATCGCCGGATTCCGGTTTTTTCTTGCCTGCTGCAATTTTTCAAGGGTTCGGTTCAATTTTGGATCATCGAGACGAATTGAATAGCCCAGTAAATGGAAACTTCCGGAACCGGGATAAAAGGGAGGGGGGGTCGAACTGATTTCAACGCCGGTTAAAAATCCAAGAGAAGGGGGAACTCCGCTATGCAGAGCTGCTTTTGAACCGGCCAACGTGTCGTGGTCCGTTATGGCGATGGCTTTTAATTTGAGCTTATGCGCCCGGGAAATAACCTGTTGTGGCGTATATGTACCATCGGAAGCTGTGGTGTGAATATGAAGGTCAATGCTCACATGCCTGCTAAATTCCAAGGGCTTTCTCCAAAGCTTCCTCTTTGGATTTACAATCGATGCATTGTGTTGTAACCGGTCTGGCTTTCAGTCGTTTGATAGAAATATCTTCGCCACAGGATTCACAAATCCCGTATGTATCCGTTTCAATCCGTTCCAATGCTTCTTTGATTTTTTTTATCAGCTTGGCTTCCCGATCACGGATCCGCAGCATAAAATTGCGGTCTGCTTCCAGGGCAGCGCGGTCGGTTGGATCCGGAAAATTTTCCTTGGTCTCGGTCATGCCCGAGACCGTATTGCCTGCCTGATTTAATAGATCTTTAAGCCTTTCGGTGAGATGCTTTTTGAAATTTTCTTTATCTTTTTTTTTCATGATCGGGCCTTCTAAAATCCTTAATTTCTTTCAATCAATGTTAAAAACAGAGTTTAATAGCACATACAGAATTCCATGTAAAGAACAAATTAAATCTGCCCGCCGCAGACCGACGAGACAGCACGGTTAAATATCCTTCAAAAATTTTTCGAGCTGTTTCATATTACCGACGTTATAAATTTTAGCGGGATGGTCCCTGGGCAGGATCTTTTTTAACAGCCCGGCAAGGACTCTACCCGGGCCGACTTCCACAAATACCTCCACATCTTCATCGATCAGCCTTTTCATCGCGTCGTACCACCGTACGGGACTGCACAACTGGCGGCTCATAATTTCTTTAATTTCATCCGGATTGTCCGATGAATCCGCCGTGACATTTAATAATAAGGATTTTTGCGGAGAGCTAAACGGTACTGTTTCAAGATTTACTTTAAATTCGTCCTGGGCATCTTTAATCAATGCGCTGTGCCAGGCGCCGCTAACTTTCAGAGGAACTGACTTTGCGCCTTTGGCACTGGCCAGGGCTGAAACCCGGGCAACCGCTTTCTCCGTGCCGGTTATCACGATTTGAAGCTCGGTATTGTGATTGGCTACCGATACGACACCGTCATTTTGCTCTTCGGAAACCATCTCAGAAACCTCATCGATAGGGAGACCCACGATGGCATGCATCACACCTCTGTGCCGGGTCGCATCACGGTGCATTAGTTCACCTCGTTTAAAAACCAACCGCATGGTGTCTTCCTTCGAAATCACACCGGCTGCATTTAGAGCACTGTATTCGCCCACACTATGGCCGGCGCAATAGTGATATGCGGTATATTCCTTTTCGATGGCCGCCAAACTGGCAAGATTCACCGCCGTAACCGCCGGCTGCAAATTAATTGTCATCGTTAAATCTTCCAGTGGACCTTTAAAACAGAGCTTTGAAATATTAATCCGGGTAATTTCTTCTGTCATATCAAAAAGTTCACGGGCAGTATCATATTCGCGATAAAATTCTTCGCCCATCCCGACACTCTGGGAACCCTGACCGGGGAATAAAAAGGCTGTTTTTTTCAATTCGCTACCTCCTGCTGACGATTCTTGATTCAAATTAGGACACAGATTTTCACAGATTTCCACAGATATTTGGTATTTTGTAGCTTTTAATATCCTGCTAATCTGTGTTCATCCGTGTCCCCAAAAAGGAAATTTTTATACTTTCAAGTTAAACCACAAAGGTCACCGAGAACACAGAGAAGAGATTATTTTGATTTCTGCCGTTTGCCATGCGCCTTGAACCCTAAGCCATGGCAATCCAGAAACCAGAGACCATCAGCCATCATCCAGTGATCAATGACCAGTCATCAGCAACCAGTGCCCAGTACCCGGTATCCAGACATTATTCATCCAGTTTAAATAGTTTCCGAACAGCATCGATATAAAGTGATTTATCTGCCAGCATACCGTTCCTTTTTAAGAATATGGTGGGATCATGCAGTATTTTGTTACTCAGAGAAACGGCCATTTTGTTAAGTGCTTCGACACTGGAATCGGGAAATTTATTTAACTGCAGCGTTTTTTTTATTTCCGCCTGGGTGATGGACTCCACTTTGTTTCTCAACGCAATGATCGTCGGTACCACGTTGAGGCTGGCATGCCACTGGCGGAAGTTGATTACTGCTTCATCGACAATTCGTCCTGCTTTGACGGCTTCCTGTTGGCGATCCTCCATATTCTCGTCAATGACGTCCTTTAGGTCATCGATATCATAGACATAGGAGTTCGACAACCGGTTTACGGCCGGGTCAATATCGCGGGGAACGGCGATATCGATAAAAAAAAGGGGCCGGCTGCGCCGCACACGAAGGACACCTTTCACCTGGTCGCGGGTGATCACAAAATCAGATGCCCCGGTGGAACTGATAATAATGTCAATATATTTCAAGCAATCTGATATCTCTTCGAAACGCAGGACCTGTCCTTTAAACTTATTCGCCAGGGCAACACCATTTTCAAAGGTCCGGTTGGCCACATATATATCACCGGCCTTATTTCGAATCAGGTGTTCGACGGAAAGCTCCGCCATCTCTCCGGCGCCAATCAGCAAAACGGTTTTACCTTCCAGTGTCCCGAATATCTTACGTCCCAGTTCAACCGCTGCAAAACTGATGGATACAGCCCGGTCACCAATGCCGGTCTCCGTGCGTATTCGTTTGGCCACAAAAAATGTTCGGTGCAGCAGGCGATTCAGAATAGCTCCGGATGCATTTATAGCAGTGGCTGTCCGATAGCCATCCTTTATCTGGCCGAGTATTTGAGGTTCGCCGACAACCATGGAATCCAGACTGGAAGCAACTCGAAAAATATGGCGCACGGCTTCATCTCCCTCATGGACATAGAGGGCATTTTCAAATTGTTCGAGTGGGATTTTGTTAAAATCGGCTATAAATTTTTTTGTGGTTGAAATTGCCCGGGATTTCTTGTCGGTAACCAAGAGTACTTCAACCCGATTGCAAGTAGAAAACAGGATCACCTCATTTAGATCCGGTAGACCCAGAAGCGACTGGACGGCGGTTACAGACTCCTCTTTGGAAAAGGCAATACACTCCCGAAGCTCCACCGGAGCCGTTTTATGATTGATACCTACCAGTAAGATGTCAGACATAGCGACGCTTTAGATTTCAGGCGCTTAGAATTGGTTAAAATTATATAAATAGATAGAAATATAGGTTGAGCGGTTCAGAATTCACTGAATATTCAATCGATCCTTCAGAACCTGGTAAATTCCCGATGATGTCCTTCCAGCAATAGGTTAACACCCAGGAAAGTGAAGATCAGAACGCCAAATCCGATGATGGCCATGATGGCCGATTTACGACCCCGCCAACCGACGGTGAGCCTTTCATGCAAAAGGATTGCATAAACAATCCAAGTGATTCCAGACCAAACCTCCTTAGGGTCCCAACTCCAGAATCGACCCCAAATCGATTTGGCATACACAAAACCGGTAATAAGCCCTAGCGTCAGCAGCGTAAATCCCACCACGATGCAGGCATAGCCGGCGATATCCAACAGATCCAGCGACGGCAGGCGTTTAAAAAAGAATCGATGCTTTTTAGTTTTAATCGCGTTTTCCTGAATAAGATATAACACCCCTATCCCGCCTGCCAGAGCAAAAGAAGCCTCACCGATAAAAATGGCCATTACATGTGATATGAGCCAGAAATTTTTAAAAACATCCGAGACTTGAACATGCGCATCGGGTAACAGAGAAACTACAATCATGACCAGAGTCACCAGCGGTGCAGCAAATATTCCCAGAACCTTTATATTATATTTGTATTGAATAGTCAGAAACATGCCGGCCACAGCCCATGCCGCCAATGAGAGTGATTCACGCAAGTTGTTGACAGGCAAATGACCGGTCTTGGTAAATCCTGAAATAATGGTTGCCGTGTGAAACAGAATTCCGGCCATCAGGATAAAAAAGCCGATTCGCTGCAAATTATTTTTTTGAAGAAACAAGTACGCAATATATGCTCCGGCGCTGAGCATGTAAGCCAGTATCGTTAGAATGATCAAAAGTTC
The DNA here is from genome assembly GCA_947259065.1 of uncultured Desulfobacterales bacterium. Lineage (GTDB taxonomy): Bacteria > Desulfobacterota > Desulfobacteria > Desulfobacterales > JAFDCJ01 > JAFDCJ01. Next base: position 8,441 of record CAMYLH010000056.1, on the reverse strand, counting down.
CATTTACCTGCCTTGGGAGGGTTCGGGGTTCAAAATTCAGGGTTCATGGGTTCAGCCTGCGACCAGGCGTTCGGCTGAGTCTCACTAGATTTTTTCCCCACAGTAAGAATAGTCTTATTTTTGAATTCTTTGCATTTTGCACAAAAACATTTTCCGGTTTTTGCGGGTTAGGGCTTTGGATGGTCGAAAGCATCCGGGTCGGGCAATATTTAGTCATATACTGCAAGCTGAACCTTTGAATTTTTTAAGATCGCGTCAATTTTTCAAAATTATAGCCTTGACCTAATATATCAAACAACAAGGCGTCTATCTCTGCTGTCTTGCCTTCCCGAATCATCGCAATCGGATCTGCGGCGATCAGTTTCTCAAAAAGATGTTTATGGGCTTCGGGTTCGTGGGACTGATTCAAAAGCTTTTTACGTATGGCTCCCATAAGCTTTAGAAAGACCCCGTATTCTTTGCCATACTGGTGCTCAAGTGTTTTTCGCAATTTTTTTGCCAGGGCCGGGCTTTTACCGGACGTTGAAATGGTAATGACCAAATCATCTCGGCGAACAATTGAGGGCAAAATGAAATTACATATTTCGGGACGGTCTGCAATGTTACACAGCGTGTTGAGATGATCGGCATCACTGCTGATTTGCCGGTTTAGCCCCTCATTATCGGTAGCACCGATTACCAGGAACATGCCGTTAATATCGCTGGATTGGTAGGCCCGCTCCCTGAGTTTTATTAAACCGGATACTGCAAAATCCCGCAACTGGTTTGATATCACAGGGCTGATCACCGTCACATTGCCACCACAATCTAAAAGTGTGACGACCTTACGCGTTCCCACAGCGCCGCCGCCGACCACCAGGCAGTTTCGATTCTGAATGTCAAGATGTACGGGATAGTAGCGCATTGTCTTGTTTCTAAGTTATTAAGCTTTTTCCGAGACTAGGCTCTCCTGTCCATCCAGCCTGCCGGGGCGAAGCTTTTTAGCGAAGTCTGGTTGATCCTGTCAGAAAAATAGAATTGCATTTCGTTAAGTTTCTTTTTCGATTTGACCGGCCGTTTTTTTGGCCGGCGGCTGGGCTGAAACCTGACACCTTACGTTGCTTACAACATGTTGCCAGACAAAACCCGATAAGGGTCTAACAACGCTCATCACAAACCAACTTCCAGCCGTAAAAGATCCTCTGCCAACATGAGTGCTCCGGAATAAGTTTTGCGGCACTCTTGCTCAATATCAACCCGGTCGCACTCCGGATAGAAATGGGTCAGCACCAGCTTGCCGATTCCGGCGCGCGTTGCTATCTCACCTGCCAACGATGGCGTCAGGTGCCCTTTTACCCCCTTATCGTCCGGCAGGGCGGATTCGCAGATTAGAAGATCCGCCTTTTTGGCGAGGCCAATAAGATTTTCACTGTAATCCGTATCACCGGAGTAAACAACCGAATACCCGCCGGCACTCGTAATCCGGTAAGCAATACTTTCTACATTGTGTTCCACCGGCGCGGATTCAACCATGAAGTCTTTGAACCGGTGTGAATCCGGCGAGTTGTTCGCCAGCTCCATAGTTATAAGCATGCCCGCGGCCGGTTCGATCCATTGACCGTAAACGGATTTTAACCCGGCAAAGAAATCTTCAAATCCCCGGCCGGCAACAATCGTAAGGGGTGTCTTGCGGCGATCATGGTCCGGATATTTGGTGGCGAAAATCAGAGGGACCAGTTCTGCTGTGTGATCTGGATGAAAATGACTGTAAAAAATATAGTTAAGATCAAAAATCGTTGTATCTGCCTCCAGCAGCCTTCTCATGGTACCCGGACCCGAATCAAATAGAAGATTTGCACCGTCGATTTGCAATAAAATCGAACACGAACTTCGTTCCAACGAAGGCACACAGGTGCCGGAACCGAGGATGGTGACGGTTATGCCGGATTTTTGAGTATTCATTATTCGATATTCTCTTTTTCATAGTTTCTTTTTTGATCAAACTGGGCGCTTTTTTGACCTGCGGCCGGGCTGACACCCGAAACGCTGACACCTGAAACCCATATAAGTTGTCGGCGTGCTTGCTGCCCTTCATGGGCGACTTTTTCCGAGCGCAGCCTCGGAATAAGCATAGTAACTTGTACAAAAAATCCGCCTGCCCTTCATTTTTTGCCCGCTCTTTTCTCAACACGATGAATCAACCAGGTCACAAGCTTTTTTCCATCGCGCCAATCAACCTGATCAGAGAGATCAGACAATGCAATTTCAGCACGCGCCATATTTTTATGCCCGCCGGCCGAACCAAATTGGCCGAAACTTTCCTTGGCCACCTTGCCGGCATTTTTACGGATGCCGTCATTTCTGAAAACAACGGTCAGCCGTTTATCACAGGTTCCACAGACAATACTCCAGGTCACGGAAACAATTCGCATAAAAAAATCAGCGATAATGACACAAACATCCGGGTTGACTACTGGACCCAAATGCACAAATACACGACCTTTTCGAAGGTGCTTGGTCTGCAATGCGATCTTGAAATACTTCAAAAAATCGAGTCTGAGGTCCGCTTGTTCGATTTTGCGGGCCAGATGGATGTTTGCATAACGAAAAAGATATTGGAATGCTCGCACATCTTCGATCAGTGTTTTTCCTTTAAAACTATTGGTATCTATTTTGATGGCTTGAAACAGGCCGGTGGCCAGCTTTACCGAGGGTGTTATCCTTGCCGCCCGCAGGTATTCGGTCAGGATGGTGGCCGTGGCACCGTAAGCAGGCCGTATATCAGAAAAAGAAGCTTTGGCGTTGGTTTCCGGGTGATGGTCTATAATGACATCCGGGTGGAGTGTTGCCATAAACTCATTATGGTTGGGTTGGGAATCCGTAATGACGATTTTGCTGTACTGTATGGGGTCGATGTCGGTAAAGGGAGTCATGGTCACCCCCAGAAGTCGTATCATCGCCAAATTGTCCGGGCGATTGATCGTATTGATATGGGAAATTGTGACATTCAACACTCTGCGCCATAGTAATCGACTGACGGCCATGGCACTGCCAATGGAATCCGGGTCGGCATTGATCACGATGAGGACCGAATCATGGCCCGAAAACTGCTCATAGAAACGGCGCAGTTTTTCAGAGGCTGAACGTGCCATAATAAAAATTCCTGGCCCAACTTCCTGCCCACAGGGTTGCAGTCCGGCTTCCAGCTCATAGAGCCTAAAGCTCGGGGAGCGGAGGCCAAGCTACAAGTTATAAAGCTTCGCCCCAATTGACCTCCGGCCCGCAGAACCTATGCCCCGGAGGGAGTGATGGAATACTGGAACTTGGGGATATTGCAATGTTTTTAATTCGTTAAGTTGCCGCAATAATCATGGATGATAGTACGATGAGTTCCAAGCGATTACAATAAAATTTTATTTAGATGTTTTAAATACGATCCGGTCACCTTCGACTTGGGCATTTAGGCGTGCACCCTCGGCGATGTTGCCTTTCAGGATTTCCATTGACAGCGGGTTTTCAATCATATGCTGGATCAACCGTTTTAAGGGCCGCGCTCCGTAAACCGGATCATACCCTTTTTCAGCAATCAGCGCCATGGCCTCACTCGACAAACTCAGCTCAATCTTTCTATCTGCCAGCCGGCTGCTGAGCTTTTTAATTTGAATGGCAACAATTTCAGTAATTTGTTCCGGAGTCAGGTTTTGAAAGATAATGGTTTCATCAATCCGGTTTAAGAATTCAGGTTTAAAATGGGCCCGCAGCGCATTCGTAACCTGTTTTTCCATCTCTTCACGGCTGATGGCGACCATTTTTTGAATCCATTGGCTGCCTACATTCGACGTCATGATAATGATCGTATTTTTAAAATCCACCGTACGGCCTTGTCCATCGGTCATTCTTCCGTCATCCAGAATTTGCAGCAGAACATTAAAAACCTCCGAGTGGGCTTTTTCGATTTCATCAAAAAGCACCACGGAATAGGGTCGACGCCGCACTGCTTCGGTCAGATAACCACCTTCCTCATATCCGACATAGCCCGGCGGTGCACCGATGAGGCGCGCAACGGAATGTTTTTCCATGAACTCGGACATGTCGATGCGGACCATCGCCTGTTGACTGTCAAAGATGAAAGCGGCCAGTGCCTTGGCCAGTTCGGTCTTACCAACGCCGGTGGGTCCCATGAAGATAAACGAGCCAATAGGGCGATTGGGGTCCTGCAACCCGGATCTTGCCCGGCGCACGGCATTGGATACCGCTTCCACGGCCTGGTGTTGTCCGATAACCCGCTGATGGATCCGTTCTTCCATCTGCACCAGCTTTTCTCTCTCGCCTTCGAGCATTTTACTGACCGGTATTCCTGTCCAGCGGGAGACCACTTCGGCCACGTCTTCATCGTCGACCTCTTCTTTGAGCATCTTGCTGTGGGCTTGGAGCATGGTAAGCTTCTGATTGGCTTCTTCCAGGCGGTTCTGGAGTTCTGTAGCCTTACCGTAGCGGATCTCGGCAACTTTGGCCAGGTTCCCTTCCCGTTCAGCCAGCTGGGCGTCCGTGTTCAACTGTTCCTGTTGTTCCTTGATGCTGCGAATGGTCTGGATCATGACTTTTTCATTTTGCCAGTGCGCTTTCATCACCATTAGCTCATCATTCATGTCGGCCAGCACGGTTTCCAGTTTTTGGGCCCTTTCTTTGGAAGCCGGATCGGATTCTTTTTTCAAGGCCTGGCGTTCTATTTCCGCCTGGGTGATTTTTCTTTGAATTTCGTCGATTTCCGTCGGCATGCTGTCGATTTCGATGCGCAGTTTGGAAGCACACTCGTCAATTAAGTCAATGGCCTTGTCCGGCAAAAATCGATCGGAAATATAACGGTCCGAGAGGGTCGCAGCAGCGACAATGGCGGAATCCTTAATCCTGACACCATGATGCACCTCGTATTTTTCCTTCAACCCCCGCAAAATCGATATGGTATCCTCGACGCTGGGTTCTTTGACCATCACCGGTTGAAATCGCCTTTCCAAGGCGGCATCTTTTTCGATATACTTGCGATACTCGTTTAGTGTGGTGGCGCCCACGCAGCGCAGGGTACCTCTGGCCAGGGCCGGTTTGAGCATGTTGGAGGCATCCACGGCGCCCTCGGCAGCCCCTGCTCCGACAACGGTGTGAAGCTCATCGATGAAAAGAATGATTTCGCCTTCAGCACTTTCAACTTCTTTTAAAACCGCCTTGAGACGATCTTCAAACTCGCCCCTGTACTTGGCACCGGCGATCAATGCCCCCATATCCAGGGCCACCAGTCGCCTGTTTTTCAGGGATTCGGATACATCGCCGTCCACGATGCGCTGAGCCATCCCTTCTACAATCGCCGTTTTGCCGACACCCGGTTCTCCGATGAGAACCGGATTGTTTTTTCTTCGTCTGGAAAGCACCTGAACAATGCGCCGAATTTCTTCGTCCCTCCCGATCACCGGATCAATCTTACCGAGGCGGGCCAGGTCCGTCAAATTCCGGCTGAACTTTTCCAGCGCCTGGTATTTCTCCTCCGGGTTCGGATCGGTAATACGCTGGGTACCGCGAATTTCCATCAGTACCTTCAATATCGAATCCCGGGTGACACCGGCCGCCTTAAGTATTGAAGTCGCCTCGCCGTGCTTTTCATCTGCGATTGACAGTAATATGTGCTCAACGCTGACATAATCATCTTTCATTCGGGTTGCCTGAGCAAATGCCGCTTCTAAAACAGCCTTAGTCCTCGGAGCGGCGTAGATATCGGCTAGCCCGCCACCACTGACTTTAGCTATTTTTTCAAGCGCTGCGACGACCCTTTGAGCGATTTCGTCGGGAGAGACTCCCAGTTTGCGGAGCATGCCAGCGGAAATCCCATCCGGTTCCTTGAGCATGGCCGCCAGCAAATGCTCAGGCTCAAATTGCTGGTGATTATACTGAGATGCCAGAGCCTGCGAGTTTTGAATAAGTTCCTGAGATTTTATGGTAAACTTGTCGAATCGCACTTTATTCCTTGTAGAAATGCTGTTGATTTAAGTATGGTCTGAAATTTGCATTTCAATATAAACACATTCTTTGTTCTGTCAATTCGTAGCGAATACAGATAAAGTAACGGATATTGAACCATAGGATCAGGTTTTCACTGTTATAATAAATACTTTTTCTTCAGCGTAACGTCAATCAATTGATAAGGGTCGGTATTATTTGATGCTGCTTAATGGAAAAATGATGAGCAATCCCGAAGGCGTTATCATTCCGGTTGCATCCGGTAAAGGGGGTGTCGGGAAAACTTTTGTTTCAGCGAAACCTGGCGATCGCACTCGCTGAAATGGGACACCGCGTTATCGCGGTGGATTTGGACTTAGGTGGTTCCAATCTGTACGCCTTTTTCGGTCTTTCCAACCGCTATCCCGGCATCGGGGATTTTCTGAAAGCCCGCGCAGCCGAACTGGATGAATTACTGGTTCCCTTAAATTAATCTTACCGTCCAAATGCCTGTTTCCAACCTTGAGGTTCTCGGACCCCAACTTCTTCTCCTTGACACAATGACCTGATTCCACTATAAGCGTCGGCTTGTTGATACAGTTTTTTCGATCGTTTTGCCGAGTCAACCGGTGAGCAGGTTTGGATGTCAAAATTTATAAACCGGCTGAACATTTGAGTCTGAGAGTAGAAGGCGGTGATCGACGAACTTGAGCCGAAATTGTCAAAAGAGGCAGCTGGTATCTGGATATCTCGCTGATCGAAAAATACTTGAGCACTGAACGGGTTTATCATCATACGAGTTCAAGTACCTTGAATTATGCTTTGCTGGAAGCGCTGCTATTGATCCATGAAGAAGGGATGGAAAACCGGTTTGCACGCCACCTAAGGCGTGGACGATATTAAATTAAGGCGTTACCTGCTGGAAAAGTTCAAGCTGGATATCGGAGGCGGATTTGGTCGTCTTAAAGGGAGAGTGTGGCGCGTTGGGTTGATGGGATATTCGTCTTTGGCCGACAATGTTCTCTTTTTTATCCCCGCTATCAGCCGCGCCCTGGCTTTACAAGGATTTAAAACGGATCTGGCTGCCGGACTGGATGCGGTGCTTTCGGAATTGGACGGCAATGGGAATCATGTTGCGGAGCTAGGGGAAAGGACGGCTGTCGCGGCGCTTTGATTCTTGCCATGTTGTTTAGGCAACATTGGGGTTGACCGGAGACCAGCCATGAAAAGGCTCTGCTGAGCGCAGACTCTCATACAGAGCGATGCCGGCGGCGGTGGAAAGATTCAATGATCTGGTTTCGACGGAGATGGGAATGTAATACGTGCTTGCTGAATACCGCAGTAAAATATCTTCTGCTAGACCTCGGGTTTCCGATCCGAAAACAAGAAAGAGCCGCTTTGCAGCAGGCATCGCCCAGAAAGATTTGCCCCCTCTTTTTGAAAACACGGCTAATTCACCGTCCTGGGGCACCATTTTTTTTAAAAACTCGTCGAAATCATTCCAAAGCGTCAGTTTGACTTTTTCCCAGTAATCCAGCCCTGCTCTCAGCACTTCGCGGCTGTCAAGGGAGAAACCCAGGGGCTTGATGAGATGCAGAAAGGCGCCGGTGGCAAGACAGGTGCGCCCGATATTTCCGGTATTCCAGTGTATTTCCGGAGCTACCAGAACAACGTGACGTTCCAGTTGTCGGCTATGGTTATTGGGTGATGGGATATTCATTTACTTGAGGAACGTATTCACTATCCTAAATCATAATAAAAGATGTCTAATTAATTGTTACCGCATTAGTCAATCTGTCTGCCGCAGTAAGGACAGTATTTAAAATCCTGATCCAATGAGGTTTCGCAATATGGACAGGTCTTGTTGCCATAACCGGTCCGCTGTGAAAAATCCGAGCCAAATTCAGGGATCGCTTTCTCACAGCGATCGCACATGATGAATGGATCACCTTTTTTAACCCTTAAGAGCGGGATAAAAAAGAGACTGAGGTAGTGATCAACCCGTTTAAAATAGGCCTGGTGTAAACCGCAAACCGGGCAACGTCTGGGATTTTGGTCCAGTACCTTCGTTTTGGGAGATATACCGGCGATAAAGATCATAGCGACTAAAACGACCTCGGTTTGCAAATGATCTCTCTGATCCTCAAATCAAAAAAATTGTTCTGGTGAGCCGGTTTTAAAACCAGCGCGGCATCTGCACCGCTGCCCGAGCCGCCAATCGAGATGATGTCGGCACCGGTGAGGGTACCGGCATCTGCCGCCATAACGGCCACTTCCACGGCCACTTTAGTGCCCTGGCCCAGCAGACGCAGCGTGTCGGCTATCAGCAGCACCGGATACATGCCGGAATGTTTTATTGCCACCGAACGTTCCACACCTGAAAGTGCGTGACTGGAGGCAATGACCCGGATGCCTTTGCTCTCGATGTCTTTTCTGACCTTATCGGGCATCCGGTTTTTAAAAGGTTCTTTAAAACC
>CAMYLH010000055.1 GCA_947259065.1 uncultured Desulfobacterales bacterium | reverse complement strand
GTACCCACGGCTGGAGATGGTGACGTATTTTTCACCTTCCGAGGTCAGGTAGCGGTAGATGTAGATCAGTGTGATGGAGGTTGCCAGAACGCTCATGCCAATGGCCGCGGCCTTGCCGAAATCCGCCGCGAATCCGGTGGCGATAGACTGATAGATGTGTGTGGCCAGGACGTAGATTCGCCCGGGCATACCGACAACTGAGGGCACGGCAAAGGAGGCCAGGCTGCGAACCAGCGACAGGATAAAGGCGGCCAGGATCGCAGGCCTCAGCACGGGCAGAGTCACTCGGAACAGGGTGCGCAGGGTGGTGCCGCCGCAGACTTTGGAGGACTCCTCCAGCGCGATATCGAAGGAAGCCATGGCCGGCGCCAGGATGAGATAGGCGATCGGTAGGTCGAGGAGTCCCTCGACAAGGATCATCCCCGGCAGGGAATAGATATTGATAGCCAAATTCTCGAAACCGGGAATCTGGCGCAGGAACAGGTTAATCAGGCCGTTGGACGGGTTTAACAGGAGCACCCAGCTGACAGAGAACAGAATGTGCGGGATCATCATCGGGATGATCGAGATGATCCTGAACAAAAATTTGAAAGGAATGTCCGTGCGCGTGTTCAGGTAGGCCAGAAGAAGTGCCAGGCCGGTGGCCACCATAGAGGATCCCAGTACGAAAATGATCGTATTGACGATAATCCCGCCCAATTCAGGGTCGGTGTATCCCAGGATGTACTTGTCCAGGGTGAATTCGCCAAAAGCCCCCAGGCCCGTGGAAAAGCTGCCAAAGACCAGCATGACAATGGGACACACGGTCAGGAAACCGACCATGGCGATCAGGGTCGGCGTCAGGACCGATCGTTTTTTGACCACTGTACTTTTCCTTTCCTACCTGGTGACCAGCAGGCAATGGGCGGGATCAACAGTGAAGTTGGCACTGTCCCCCACCTCGATATTAGAGTCCGGCTCGGTCTTGATGAAGAGCTGCGATTCATGAATGGTGATTTCGCCTTCGAATGCTTCACCGATGAAAACCAGTGACTGGATTTTCCCATTGAAGACGTTCTGGGCCTCACTCGCATCGCCTCGCTTCAGACGGATGAATTCAGGACGTAGGCAGAGGGTTGCTTTGTCTCCGGGTTTCATGTCGGCCCGCTTGCGGCAGACGAGGCTGCCGATGGCACAGTCCACCGTGGTTGCGGTTTTCTCCTGGGACGTCACCGTGGCCTCGATCAGGTTGGTGCGGCCGATGAAGTCGGCCACAAAGCGGTGGTTCGAGTTTAAATAAATATTGCGGGGTTCGCCCGTCTCGACAATCTGACCCTTATTCATCACAGCAACGATGTCGGACAGCGACAAGGCCTCGATCCGGTCATGGGTCACATAGATCGCGGTGATCTGAAGTTCGGTCAGAAAGACACGCAAGTTCGGTCAGAAAGACACGCAGATCTTTTCGCGTTTCTTCCCTGAGTTTCGCATCCAGGTTGGAGAGCGGCTCGTCAAAGAGGATGACCTTGGGTTCGGCCACCAGCGCACGGGCCAGGGCCACGCGCTGCTGCTGCCCGCCGGAAAGCTTGGTTGCCGGTCGGTCTTCGAAGCCCTCCAACTGTACGAAGCGCAGCGTCTTTTCGACCTTGCTGCGGATGATGTCCTTGGGCACTTTGCGGGTCTGAAGCGGATAGGCCACGTTGTTGAAGACGTTCATGTGGGGCCAGATGGCGTAGGTCTGAAAGACCATGCCAAGACCCCGGTTCTCCGTGGGAACGAAGATATTCTTCTCGGTGGACAAAACCACATCACCGCCGATTTCGATTTCTCCGCTGTCTGGGCTTTCTAAACCAACGATGCAGCGAAGGAGAGTGGTTTTACCACAGCCGCTCGGGCCGAGAAGGGTGAAAATCTGGTTGGCCGGGATAGACAAGCTCACGTTGTCCAGAGCCTTGATGGTCTTGCCACCGGAGTAATAATACTTGCTGACGTTCGTGATCTTAATTTCCATTTGCAATTCGGAGTGGTAATTAACGCCTTAAATCGCCAGGAATGGTGATGGTCCAAGCTATGCTATGCGGGTAGGCAAGTGAACATTAACCGCCCGCTTCGCTCGAGACGCAAAGATCGCAGAGAAAAAAAATCTTTTGTTGAAAGTAGCAAATTAAAGCCTCGAAGGATTACTTGTTTTTGCTTTCCGCCTTCTCAGCGGAAAGCAAAAATAAAACAGGTCCTCTGCGTGCTCAGCGTCTCCGCGGTGAAAATGAATATCAAAATTGCCCCCTTTTAGGGGGTTCGTCAAGCCACCCTTTTTAGGGGTGGTATTTGTTTTGGACGGGGCGCCCGGGTTGCATGGCCTCAAACAAGGCTTACCGGTCCAGTTGTGGCCGGTGCTGACAGCCTGCCCGATTTTCATTCTTCATCGGGCAGGCTGGGGTTGTGGTTTAAGGCTATTCGAATATTTTCTTGAACATGGCGCCATAACTGCTGATTTCCTTGTCGGACAAGGTGCGAATGGGGATGACCTTGGCCTTGTCCATACCGTTGATGGGTGGGAACACGCCGGGAGTCAGGACATATTCACCGACCTCCGCGGACAGCTTGGTCATGGCCTGTTTGGTCAGCCAGAAGTCCATAAACAGCTTTGCGGCATTCGGATTCTTGGCACTGGAAGAAATGGCCATGCCGCGAGGCGTTCCCATCAGGGGCTGTTCCAGCCTGGCCCAGTCGAGGGGAGCCGGGGCCTTGGTGATGATGTACTTCGGCATCGAGATAGCGATGTGTTTTTCGCCGCTCTCAACTGGCGCCGGTGTGGGGCCGAACGATTTGACCAGCATCGGCCGATTGGCTGCGAGTCCATTAAGGAACTGCATCCATTGGGCTTCGGACTTAAAGACATTTTCTTTCAGCCCGACCAGCCATGAAATGGTGGTCGCATGGGCCGCGGGGTTGGCCATGACGATTTTGTTCTTCCATTTAGGATCGGTCAGATCCTCATAGCGCGTGGGCGCATCGCTTGGTTGGACGAGTTCCGTGTTGTAAATCAGACCCACATACTCGATGCCGAAAGTCTGGATCTGGTCGTCTTCTCGGGTCCAGGCGGGGTAGTCGGCGGCGGATGGAGATGTGTAGGGAGCCAGAACACCCTTGGCCTTGAGCAATTGCATCACCGGCAATGGCGCTTGCAATACATCGGCCATGAGCTTACCGGCCTGGAACTCGGTCAGCACCGTGGGCAGAAATTTGGAGGTGGAAATGCGGGTATACTTGCCCTTGAGGCCGGTTTGTGCGTTGAACATATCCATGATCGGCTGGATGGCCGTCATGTTCGCGTAAAATGACAGCTGTCCCTCAGCCTTAGCCTTCTGGACCAGGTCGGAATCCGCGGCAAAGGCCGGGGACACCAGAATCAGAGCCGACAATATTATCAATAGCCTTTTCATTGGTAAACCTCCTTTTGTTTGGTGTTCTCAATCAGAATAAGGTCCGCTATCTTATTTGAGCCTGAATAAACCCATCAATCTGCGTGTGATCTTTAATGAAATCAGTTAACATGTCAAGAAAAAAACCATAAGTATGGAGCCCCCGGTTTTGAGTGAGCTCCCCCAAAATACGTCTAAGACATTATTTGGCAGGCACTGACCCTTAAAATAATTGGTTACACCACCACGGTTGAAATTTTAAAGGCAAAACAAATTACCGACCCCCGCCCATCATTAAGGCAGGTCTCTTGTAGTATAAAAGTGCTTTTAGTTTACAAACTATGATAACTGTTGACCAATTCAAATAGATACCTTATTTTAGGCATGAAATAAGTAATCTCATAAAGCACTCTAAAGCTGTTTACTTTAGTGAAAGATATGAAATTGAATCCCTTCGTTAGATTCCTTTTGCTGGTTACATTGGTATTAATTTTATGGATACCATTGCAGGCAAGTGCTGGATTGGAAACATCCCAGCTCCTCAAAAAAATTACGCTGCCGCCGGGATTTAAAATCCGGATATATGCAGACAAGGTCCCCGATGCGCGCTCTATGACGTTGAGCCCGAGCGGCACTCTTTTCGTTGGTACCCGCAAAAAGGGCAATGTCTATGCCGTCATAGACAAAGACCATGACCTGAAAGCCGATGAGGTTATAACCATCGCCAAAGGTTTAAATATGCCGAATGGTGTCGCATTCCGTGGCGGTCATCTGTATGTTGCGGAAGTAAATCGAATCCTCCGTTTCGATAATATTGAACAGAATCTACTGCGCCCACCGCAACCGGTTGTCGTTTTTGATGGATATCCCTCCGATCGACATCATGGTTGGAAATTTATTCGGTTCGGACCGGATGGTAACTTGTATGTACCGGTCGGCGCACCCTGCAATATCTGTGAAAGCCGGGATACCGTATATGCCAGTCTAACGAGGTTAAATCCGGATGGGCGAAATTTAGAAATATTTGCTCATGGTATTCGCAATACCGTCGGATTTGACTGGCACCCTGTCACCCAGGAATTGTGGTTTACCGATAATGGCCGTGACTGGCTGGGCGATGACATTCCGCCCGATGAGTTGAATCGAGCCGCAACGCAGGGCCTGCATTTCGGCTATCCCTATTGTCACGCGAAAACCATTGCTGATCCCGAATTTGGGCACAAACGTGCTTGTGGGGAGTTTACGGCACCCGCCATTGAGCTCGGCCCCCATGTGGCGGCTTTAGGCATGCGATTTTATAGTGGCCGGATGTTTCCTGCAGAATATCACCGCCAGATTTTCATTGCCGAACATGGTTCCTGGAATCGCAGCAAGAAAATCGGTTATCGTATTTCTTTGGTCAATCTTGAGAACAACCAGGCAATCAGCTACAAACCGTTTGCCCAGGGCTGGAAAATAGGAGAAAAGAATTGGGGTCGTCCGGTTGATTTGCTGGTGATGCCGGATGGCGCCCTGTTGATATCAGATGATTACAAAGGGGCGATCTACCGCATTTCATACCTGGGGCCAGGAAACAAAAGCTGAAGTCCCTCTGCAAAGGATGTGATCGATGTTGCCGATTAACGTCTTAATACGACGCGGAGATGATGGAAGGTGAAAAAATGAAATGCCCGAAATGCCGGTCAATGAATCGTGATGGGGCAAAATTTTGCAACGAGTGTGGTCATCAATTTGATTTCACCTGTCCAAAGTGCCATACTCCCAACAGATTCAGCAGTAAATTTTGTGATGAATGTGGCTATGAATTGAGACAGCCCAGTGATGCCCCCTACATAAACACTTACAAATCCCGCTCATACACACCCAAATTCCTGGCCGACAAAATTCTCACCAGCCGCAGCTCTATTGAAGGTGAGCGAAAATTGGTTACCGTTTTATTTGCCGATGTGGCCAATTATACGGCTATCGCAGAAATGCTCGACCCGGAAGAAGTCCACGAAATCATTGACGGTTGTTTTAAAATCCTGATGAATGAGATCCATAGGTATGAAGGAACCATCAACCAGTTCACCGGTGATGGTATCATGGCTATTTTTGGCGCTCCGGTTGCCCATGAAGATCACACCCAGAGGGCCTGTTATGCTTCACTGGCTATTCAAAAAGCGCTGGCTGAATATGCCGGGTGCCTTAAAGAAGACTACGATATTGAGTTTAAAATGCGGATTGGACTCAACTCCGGACCCGTCGTTGTCGGCGCTATTGGAGATGACCTGCGGATGGATTATACCGCTGTCGGCGACACCACCAATCTGGCTGCCAGGATGGAACGTGAAGCCCGTCCGGGCAGTATTTTTGTATCTAAAAACGCCTATTCGATTGCCAAGAATTATTTTGAATTTTTACCGTTGGGCGAGATGGAGATTAAGGGTAAAAAAAAGCCCCAAGAAGCCTATGAATTGATCCGGGTCGGTGAAGAAAGAACCCGCTTAAAAGCATTGGCATCCAGAGGACTGACGAAATTTGTCGGCCGTAAGAACTCCATGGCTGCCCTCAAAGATCCTTTTGACCGGGCGCTGGCCGGATCCGGGCAGGTTGTGGGAATTGTGGGCGAGGCCGGCGTGGGCAAATCCAGACTCCTTCTGGAGTTAATCAATCAATTGCCTAGCGCGGAATTCATCTGCCTTGAAGGTCGCTGCCTTCGCTATGGCGAATCCATCCTGTATATGCCGATTCTGGAGATCTTAAGGTCCTATTTCGACCTCAAGCAGGAAGATAGAGACGATATCATCCATCGTAAAATCAATGAAAAGATAAATTCACTTGATGAGAAGCTGGTGAGCTGCATAGCGCCCCTTCAAGAGCTTTTAACCCAGAGCACGGAAGACGAATCATATTTAGCTCTTGACCCCAGGCAAAAAAGAGAAAAAACATTTGAAAGCCTGCGCGAGCTTTTTATCACGGAAAGCCGATATAAGCCGTTGATGCTCGTGTTTGAAGATGTGCACTGGATCGATAAAACCTCGGAGGAGTTTTTAGACCATCTGGTTGGAGCGATTGCCAACAGTCACATCATGCTCGTGATCCTCTATCGATCGGAATATAGCCATCCATGGGACAGCAAATCATATTACACCAAGATCGGACTGAATCAACTGCGCACGGCCTCAAGCAATCAGATGGTGACAGCCTTGTTGGAAACAAGCCAGGCTGCCACGGAGCTCAATCAGTTAATCCTCAATCGATCCTCCGGAAACCCGCTTTTTATGGAAGAGTTCACCTACAGTCTGCTTGAAAGCGGCTCTATTCAGAAACAAGGCCGACAATTTGTGCTGACTTCTCCGGCATCTGACATTCAGTTGCCGGATACCATCCAGGGGATCATTGCCGCCCGGCTGGATAGGTTGGACGACAGATTAAAACATATCATGCAGGTGGCATCGGTTATCGGACGAGAATTTAGATTCCACATTCTACAGGCGATCACCGGCATGGGCGAGGAAATAAAATCGCGTCTGCATCATCTTCAGGGGCTCGAACTCATATATGAGAAACGCCTTTTGCCGGATTTGGAATATATCTTCAAACATGCTCTCACCCAGGAGGTGGCCTACAACAGTCTGCTCCAGAAAAGACGAAAAGCAATTCATAGAAAAATAGCAATAGCGATGGAGGAAATATTTGCGGATAGATTGGAGGCATTCGTCGAGATTATCGCTTATCACTATTCAAAAAGCGGTGAATTGAATAAAGCGTATCAATATCTGAAGTTATCCGGCCAGAAGGCAATCAGGAAATTTTCCAATTGGGAGGCGTTTCAATTCTACCGGACTGCCTTCAGTATCCTCGATAAAATGAAAGACGATCCCCAAACCAAAATGAAACAGCTTGAAATTCTGCATTTGATGGCCATTCCAATGCAGCTTTTAGGCTACCCGGATAACTCCCTTCATTTTCTTGAATTGGGTGAAAAGCTTTCGGAAGAACTCGACGATAAAAAAAACCTTTCATTATTCCTTGGAAGTATTGGAAGCTATCATTCGGTCAGAGGAGGCGATCCTTTACTAGGGATTAAATATTCAGAAAAATCCTTTGATGAAGCCGCGAAAATTGACGACATTGACATCATGGCGCCCGTTGCCAGCAGGTTGTGTGCATTCTATATCATTGCCGGTGAGCCATACAAAACATCCCTTTTAGCACTGAAGGCCATCCGGATGCTTGAAAGCCAAAAAAGACAACCCGATTTCTTTGGTCTCGGTAATAATGTATACACCGCTCTCAGCCTTTATTATGGCCACAGCTTAGGGTGGTTGGGAGACTTTGAAAAAGGGGAGCTTCAATGCAGCAAAGGTCTGGAGTTTGGTAAAAAGGTTGATAGCCTGACTGGCTTGGCATTAGCGGAATTTCTTTATGGCTATCTGTATATGCACCGCGGAGACGGCCATCATGTCAAAAAGCATTTTCAAGAATGCATAAAATATTGTGAAGAAGGAGAGGCATTGATTTGGTTGGGGCTGGCATGGACCGGGCTCGGGATAGGCCATTTTTTTTGCGATGATAAAGAAACTGCCCAGGAATATATTAGTAAGGGGATGAAAATTCAAAAAGATGCCGGTATACCCTATTATCTATCCTTTCATCTTTTTGCTTTGGGTATGGTTCAATTAGCGTCCGGCAATGTTAAACAGTCTGAAGAATCTTTTAATGCAGCATTGACGCTTTCTTACGAGCATAATGAAAAGTGGATTGAAGGAACCACAAAAATCTACCTGGGAATCACGAGGGCTCACAATGATGAATTGAAAATCGTAAAAGCAGAGGAATCTATTCTTGAAGGTATTAAAATTTTAGAGGATAGAAAAATAAAGCCCTGGTCCGCGATTGGATATTACGGTTTAGGCATGTTTCAAGCTGGTTGCGGCAAGATGGAACCAGCGCGGATTAACCTGAATCATGCCGAGAACATGTTCAAAGAGATGGGGATGAATTACTGGTTATCCTTAGCCAGAAAGAGTTTACGCCATGTTTCAGCAGGAGATCATGAGGTCTGAACGGGTAAGATTAACCGGCCATCCTGTTTCTTTTCAAATCATCTTCGATGGCGTCCTTAAGTAAATCAATCCGAATCGGTTTGCTGAAAATGCCATCAAAACCAGCCTCGAGCAATTCGTTCCGGTCAAATTCTTGAATATAGCCTGACAGTGCATAAATCAGCGTTTCGGGTCTGAATTTTCTTGATTGACGGCAAAATTCGGCGCCGTTCATCCAGGGCATCCGAAGATCTGTTATAATGACGTCAAACTCCTTCCATTCCAATAAATAGAGCGCCTCTTCAGGGCTGTCCAAAGCAACGACAGAATATCCATGGGCTTCAAAAAGTTTCTTAATGATCTTACACTGTGAGGCATTATCATCGATTACTAAGATTTTGCTGCTCATCGTTTTATAAGTGTCGAAACCGGCGTTGACTTAAATTAGGATTAGGGAGAGGCCCGGATTATCTTAGCCCTCTGAATAAATTTTGGGCGGAAGAACCGGCATTGAGTTCCCCCCGATGGGGGGGTGTTTGCCGTTGGATACCGAATAGAGCTATAAAATGTCGGCTACTTTAACGAAGACCTTCGATGTTGTCAAATGATTTTATAATCATATTCATTTTCCAGCAAGATGACAAACAATTGCTTGACTTCCCGAAACAGTTAATGTAGCTACCATGTAGCTATTTTGAATGGCCTAAAAATATAAAATTAAATTATCGACTAAATTTTCTTCAACATTTCAAGTTACCCAATTATTCTATTTCGATACAAAAGGCCATTCTCATTGCCATCTTTTTCTGCCCGTCATTCATGTTCGAGGGCATTATCCCCGTTAAGCTTTTTCAGATAATTGCTGTATATATCGGTTTTGTAGAACACTAAGAGGAAAGCGCACACAAAAGGAGGTATTCATGAAACAAAGATTTTTCTTGCTAAGCACTGTATTCGTCGTGGCATTCGCATGGTTGATAGCCGGCCCGGCCGCCTATGCGGCCGAACCGATCGTCATCGGCGTGCCGACCTCATTGGGTTTTCTGGAAGGTAAAGAAGCCCACAAAGTGGTCCAAATGGCCGTCAGCGAAATTAATGCCAAAGGGGGTGTAAATGTCGGTGGTACGAAGATGAAATTAAAGGTAGTCGCGACCGATTTACGCGATGCCGCTCCGGGGGTTCCGGTACCCGAAGCATTGCTAGGCCTTGAAAAAATAATACTGGAGCAAAAGCCAACAGCCATCGTTGTCGGCCCGTTTCGTTCGGAGGCTTTGATAGCCGGTATGGACATCATTGCAAAATATAAAGTACCGATGCTGGGAACCATCGCCATGAGCCCCGGCTCTGAAAAGAAGATTAAGGGCGACCCGGAAAAATATAAATACATTTTCAGAACCTGCCTCAATGCCGTCCATTTAGTGAAATACTTGGCAGGCAGTATGGCACTCATCAACAAGGAGTTTGGATTCAACAAAGTGTATGTCATGCATCAGGACGTCGCCTGGGCGAGAGCCACCGCAGGATTCGTCAAAAAAATGTATTTTGATAAAGCCGGCTGGGAGATTCTGGGCGCGGAGGCCTATCCCACGGGTACCTCCGATTTTTCTTCAGCATTAATGAAAGCACGGGCCAAGGGCGCCCAGGTCATTATGCCGATATTTGATATGCCCCAGAGCGGAATCCTCGTCAAACAGTGGAAATCAATGAAAGTTCCCGCTCTAATGGCCGGATTCATATCACCCCTGGCGGGATCCGACGCATGGAAGACATTCGACGGCAAGATCAGTGGCGCAATGAACAGCATTTTCGAAATGGGAAGCGCCATTAGTTCTCCCAAAATACCGAAATCGGTTGAATTTTATAATAACTATGAAAAGAATTACGGAAAAGCACTTCAGGCCGGCCACGGCCCGGCGCCGGCATACGAATCCGTCTATATCCTGGCTGAAGCCATTGAGCGCGCCGGCAGCCTGGATCCGGATGC
>CAMYLH010000054.1 GCA_947259065.1 uncultured Desulfobacterales bacterium | reverse complement strand
TGGTCGCTGCGACGACACGCACATCTACCTTAACCGTCTTTTCATCACCGACTCGTTCAAATTCATGCTCCTGTAGTGCACGTAGCAACTTGCCCTGTAGGTCGAGCGGGATCTCGCCTACTTCATCCAGAAACAGCGTACCGCCGTTGGCGAGTTGCAGGCGACCCACGCGGTCACGATGCGCACCGGTAAACGAACCGCGCACATGACCAAAGAACTCGCTTTCGAAAAGCTCTTTGGGGATGGAGGCGCAGTTCACTTTCACCAGTGGCTTATCGGCGCGGTTGCTATGGGTGTGGATCGCGCGTGCAATCGCTTCTTTACCTACTCCGGATTCACCGAGGATCAAGACACTTGCGGGGGTGTTGGCGACCGCTTCGATCTGCGCCAGAGTACGCTTTAGCGCCTGACTCTCGCCGATAATGTCATTGAAATTGACGGTGATGTTGATCTCATCGCGCAGATAATCACGTTCCTGTTCCAGTGCATTTTTGAGGCATTTGACCTGTTGGTAAGCGGCTTCGCGTTCCGTTTCTATCCGCTTGCGATCGTTGATTTCTTTCACGTAAGCTTTATTTTTTTCTTTCAATTCCTGCCCTTGCTTTTCGATTTTATTAAATGCCTTTGAGAAGCGGCGGGAAAGTAGAAAAGCCTGGAAAAAAATAAATAAAAATAGGCCTAAAGGGGCGAAATAACCAATTTGAGTTATCATCCTGCTATACAATATATCATTAACAACTGTAAGGAATAAAATAATAAAACCAAGGGAAAAAAGAAGCGCTCCCTCTCTTTTACGGACTAAAGAAAAAGTTAGGACATAAATTCCAAAAATACAGGCCAAGACAGTGATAATTTGGTACGGTTGCACAGTATGCGAATAGAATTTAGCCGGTGCCAATAGGACAATACAGGAAAAACTAATTCCTAAAAATTGGATTATTCTGAGAACTCGTTTCGAACTTTCTTGGTAAAAAAGGGAATGAATAAACGTGGCAAAAAAAGGTACTGCAAGATAAAAAGAAAGATATTCAATCTTAACCACAAACTCCCAGTCTGAACCCGGAAAAAGATGAGTGAAATACCTTTCACCAGTAACGAGAAGTCTTAAAGCAATCAAGAAACAGAAAATGCCAAAATAAAGAGGCGATCTGTCTTTTCTTCTTAGAAAAAAGAGACACAGATGGTAGAGGCCAATAAGGAAGATACTTCCGCATAAAAAGATATGAAAAACAAGGCTTCTTTCTCGGCTTTTCCTTATCTCCTTTTCTCTCCCAAACCTGATGACTTCCCAAGGTCCGCCCAGACGATGATGGTAATTTGATACCTGTAAAATGATTTCGACTTGATTTGTTTCAGATATAAAATCGGACACTTCTAAAAAAAAGTTAGGAACTGTTGTTTCAATTGTTTCCCCAGAAACTCCCGCAGAACTTATCTTTTCTCCGTTAACATAAACAGTAAATGCGGTACCTATATCCAGTAGCTTAAAAGCAAAGTTTCCTTTTTGATCATTCATCAGGACTTTTAAGCGATAGGTGGCGTAACCATCTCCAGAAAGCTGTTTGCCTTCTAATAAATAACCATTCCAACACCCTGGTACGTTCATGAGACCGGTTTTCTCTGGTGGATTGGAGTTAGAAAAGTCTTTAGGGCTTAAGTGCTCCTCCCAGTAAAATTCCCACTCACCGGTGAGATCAATCGGGCCATCTTTATTTAAATCCCAATTATTCAGATCAATAACACCATTAATTGCTTTAGGCGGAATTTTCCTCATTGGATCCTTCCGGCAAGCACTAAAGAGCGTTAAATTGATAACAATTAATACGATTAATAAGCTAACGAGTCTTATCTTTAGGAATAACTTTCCCATAGGAGATACCTTATTTTTTACCTTACTCACCGATAATTTTCACCAACACCCGTTTGCGTCGGCGACCATCAAATTCGCCATAAAAAATCTGTTCCCAGGTACCGAAATCGAGTCTGCCTTCGGTGACGGCAACGACAACTTCCCGCCCCATGACCTGCCGTTTCATGTGGGCGTCGGCGTTGTCTTCACCGACATTGTGGCGGTAGCCGGAAACCGGCTCATGGGGCGCGATTTTTTCCAGCCAGACATCGTAATCGTGATGCAGCCCGGATTCATCGTCATTGATAAAAACTGAAGCCGTTATATGCATGGCGTTGCACAGCACCAGGCCTTCTTTGATGCCGCTTTCCCGCAAGCATTCCTCAACTTCGGGAGTTATGTTGACGAAAGCACGCCGGGCGGGCACCTCAAACCAAAGTTCTTTGCGGTAGCTTTTCATATTTCCTCCATACAAATTTTATGGGACCCGGATTTTCACGGATAAACACAGAAAATAATAAATACAGATCTGGTTGAATAGTTTACTGGTTGAATGGTTAATTAGGTAAATTATAGCCATAATTTTAGAATGTTACGACTGCTAACACAGGTCAGCGGGAAAAGACCTTGTCGCCTTATAACTTTTTCAGCAACTGATTGGCCGCTGTCAGTGTCGGATCCCATGTTGGTCCGAAAGGCGGTGCATAGGCCAGATCAGTCTGGCAGTATTGCGCCACGGTCATGCGGCTGTGCAGGGCCACGGCCGGAGCGTTGATGCGGTGGGCCACACCTTCGGTTCCCACCATTTGTGCGCCCAGCAGGCGGCCTGAGCGTTTATCCCCGATCATATTTACCATGATGATGGTATTGCCGGGATAGGCATGCGCTTTGGACCCTGATTTGATCATATTCTCGACGGGCTCGAAACCGGATTTTTCAGCTTCCGATAGGCTTAAGCCGGTGCGTGCCACCTCGAAATCCAGCACCCGGAACACGGCTGTGCCGGCAACACCCTCCAGGGACACATCCTTGCCGCAAACATTGTCCGCCACGGCCCAGCCGCTGCGGTTGGCCCTCAGGGCCAGCGGAATCCAGGTTTTTTCTGCGGTCACGACATGGTAGGCATCCGCGCAGTCGCCGGCGGCATAGATGTTTTTATCCGAAGTGCGCAAATTCCGATCAACCGCAATGGACTTTTGAACCCCTATGCTGAGTCCCGCAGTTTCGGCAATCCGGCTGCAGGGTTTTACACCGATACCGACAAGCACCATATCGGCAGTGAGGGTTAAATCCGGGCAGATGACCTTCAGACCGTCGCCGGACCGTTTGATACGTTCGACCGGGTGACCGGCATAAACACCGACCCCTTTGGCTACCAGCCCTTGCCTGACGGCCTGGGCCATGGACGGCTCCAGCCACGGCATAAACACCGGATTGGGTTTGACCATGTCGACCTCAATATTTAGCCCGACCAGGGATTCGCACATTTCAAGGGCAATGTAACCCATTCCGATGATGATGGTTTTTTTGACACGGTTGTTTTTCAGGTAGCTTTTGATTTTGCGGCCGTCTTCAAGGGTTTTGACCACCATGACGCCCGGCAGGTCAAATCCTGCAAGGTCGGGCAGGACGGCAGAGCTGCCGGTTGCAATCAGCAACCGGTCATAAGGCAGTTCGAAAGGGTCTCCCTCCAAGGTCACCCCGGATACCGTTTGCTTGCCCGAATCGATATTTTCAGCGCAATGGCCGGTCAGCAGATTAATTCCTTGTTTATCGCGAAATACCTGGGCAGGTCGAACGACCAGATCCTCAATGTCTCTTTCCGGCACCGCCAGATTGTAGGGGATGCCTCAGGCGCTGTATGAGACGTCCATGGTTTTTTCCAGGACCGTGATTTCCATTTCCGGCTGATTTCGTTTGGCGCGGCTGGCGGCGCTCATGCCGGCAGCATCTGCCCCGATGACGACGAATTTCATGGTATTCTCCTTGTGCAGTGAGTATTTAGTAGTTTAGACCTTGTTGAATGGTTTACTAGTTGAATGGTTGATTAGGTAAATTATAGTCATAATTTTAGAATGTTGTAAAAACTCCAAGACACAAATTAACGCATGCCTTGATTTTTCGCCTAATGATCGATATTTAATAAGTCAATGTGATATTAATTTCAATTGGTAAATCATCGCATTGCCGATAAAAAAGGATATAAGACAGCGACAGGTATAGAAATTGGCTGGAATCTCAAAAATAATAAAAAAAATTGAACCCTTTTTGCCACAGGTCATGGCTGTCGACCGCTTGGCTGCTCAACACGAGATTAATTACCTGGCGCGAAAATCAGGCAAATTCAAACCGGATCGAAAGCTGCTAGCGCGAATAAGCCGGTTGGAGACCCGTCTGCAGGCATCCGTGCAAAAAAGAAACCATCGCCGGGATAATCTTCCCAGGTTGCATTATAATGAAGAACTGCCGATTTTTACTAAAAAAGACGAGATTGTCCGGGCCATTGTCCGACATCCGGTCATGGTGGTATCCGGTGAAACCGGTTCCGGAAAAACCACCCAACTGCCCAAATTTTGCCTGGCAGCCGGCAGAGGGATCGACGGTCTGATCGGGTGCACCCAGCCGCGACGAATCGCCGCCACCACGGTGGCCCGCCGCATCGCCGAGGAGCTGGGGCAGGAACACGGCAATGCCGTTGGTTATAAAATTCGTTTTAGAGACCGCACCGCCGGGGATGCCTATATAAAAATGATGACAGACGGCATCCTGCTGGCCGAAACTCAGAGTGATCGTTACCTGAGCGCCTATGATACCATCATTGTCGATGAGGCCCATGAACGCAGCCTGAACATTGACTTTATTCTGGGAATTCTGCAAACCCTGGTTGCCAAAAGAGACGATCTTAAATTGATCATTACCTCGGCGACCATCGACACGGAGAAATTTTCCAAAGCCTTTGGCGATGCGCCGATTATTGAGGCTTCCGGTCGCATGTACCCGGTGGACATTCGATATCCGGCGCCGGAGGCGAATCCAACCCAAGAAAATGAGCTGACCCACGTGGAGATGGCAGTGCGGGCCGTAAGGCGGGTTTTACGTCAAAGTCACACCGGGGATATGCTGGTATTTATGCCCACCGAGCAGGATATTCGTGAAACCTGTGAATTGATCGAGGCCGAAAATCCGAAGGGCGCCCGGGTGATGCCGTTATTTGCCCGGCTGGCAGCCGGCGAGCAATCCAGGGTGTTTGCCCGTCAGCCCCAACGCAAGATCATCGTCGCCACCAATGTGGCTGAGACATCGATTACCATTCCGGGTATCAAATACGTCATTGATTCGGGTCTGGCGCGAATTTCCCGTTATTCACCCCGCACCCGGACAACTTCCCTGCCGGTGATGCCGGTATCCAGAAGCAGTTGCGATCAGCGCAAGGGACGTTGCGGCCGTGTACAAAACGGGATTTGCATCCGTCTTTTTGCCGAAGACGATTATGAAAGCCGCCCGCAGTTTACACCCCCCGAAATTTTGCGGGCCAATCTGGCCGAAGTCATTTTGCGAATGATTCCCTTGAAACTTGGGGATATTTCTGAATTTCCCTTTATCGACCGACCGGATTTAAAAAGCATCAAGGATGGATTTGATCTTCTTTTTGAGCTGGGGGCGATTAAACAGAAAACAGAGGACAGAAGGCAGAGGACAGATAACAGAGGGCAGAAGGCAGAGAGCTTCAGGCAAGGGGTGGCCTTGGCGGGAAAATTGCGAAGCCGTGTAGCGTTGACGGAACGGGGTCGTCTGATGGCCCGGATTCCGCTGGATCCCAGGTTGTCCCGCATGCTGATAGAAGCCAAAAAAGAAGACTGCATCGATGAAATGACCATTATCGCCGCAGCTCTCAGCATCCAGGACCCCCGCGAGCGTCCCGTCGAAAAAGCCCAGGAGGCCGACCGCGTACATGCCACTTTTCATGATCCTCAATCGGATTTTGTGACCCTGCTGAATATCTGGCATCGCTATCACAGCCATCGGCAAACGGTCAAAAGCAACAACCAGATGAAACGATTTTGCCGGGAGCACTTCCTGTCATATATGCGCATGCGCGAATGGCGGGATATCCACCAACAGATTTTACTCCTGCTGAAAGAACACGGGTTCAGGAATGCGGAAGTCGGCCTCCGGCCCATAGGAGCCCAAGCCTACGCCCCGGTGGGAATGCGGCCTCCGGCCCATAGGGGCCCAAGCCTACGCCCCGGTGGGAATGCGGAAAAGACATTGGGAAAGGACTTAAATTCCGAATTTGAACTTCCAGATTCCACCTACAAGAAGATACATAAGTCGGTGTTAAGCGGATTTCTTTCAAATATCGCTCAGAAAAAGGGAAACAACATTTATCGGGCCACCAAGGGCCGTGAAGTGATGATCTTCCCCGGGTCAGGACTTTTTAACAAGGCCAAAAACTGGATTGTTGCCGAAGAAATGATGGAGACTTCCAGGCTTTTTGCGCGCACCGTTGCCAACATCGACTGCGACTGGCTGGAAGAGTTGGGTGGAGACCTGTGTCGGCGGAGTTATCTGGATCCTCACTGGGAAAAAAACCGGGGGGAAGTGGTTGCCACAGAGCAGGTTTCCCTTTTCGGGTTGATCATTGTGCCCGCTAGAAAAGTATCTTATGCGAAGGTCAATCCGACAGAAGCATCGATTATATTTATTCAAAGCGCGCTGGTAAAGGCTGAAGTTAAAAAGCCGTTTGCTTTCATGAAACATAATCTGCAACTGATCGATGAGATCAAAGATATAGAAAACCGTTTTCGGCGTCGAGATCTTCTGGTGGATGAACAGGCAATGTTTGATTTTTACCAGGAGAAGCTTCCGGCAATCTGCGATATCCGCAGCCTGACAAAGTATCTGAAAAAAAAAGGCAACGATCGGTTTTTGCGGATGGAAAAAGAAGCGCTGCTGCAATACCAACCGGACTATGATGAACTGGTCCAATACCCGGCCCGCCTTGATATCAACCGGCATGCCTTCGAGTGTTCTTACAGCTTTGATCCCGCTAAAGACGATGACGGTGTTACCGTAAAAGTGCCGACAGCGCTAGCGCCAGCCGTGTCACCGGAAACCATGGATTGGCTGGTTCCCGGGTTGTATCCTGAAAAGATTGAAGCTTTGATCAAGGGGCTGCCTAAAGCGTATCGTAAAAAACTTGTCCCGGTAAAAAATACCGTCGATATCATTGTCCGAGAAATGCCCAAAAGCCAAACTTCGCTGGTTACCGCCCTGGGGAATTTTATCTACCGGCGTTTCAGGGTCGACATACCGGCTGCGGCCTGGTCGAATGAGTCACTGCCGGATTACCTTAAGATGCGAATCTCCATCACGGGGCCCAACGGTCAAGAGCTTCTGGCCGGCAGGGATGCCGCCTTACTGCACCGGGATTCCGGCGGCCGGTTGAAATCCAATGAATTTGAAGCGGCACGCAAAAAATGGGAAAAAGATGGAATTACCCGCTGGGATTTTGGAGATTTGCCCGACTTTATCAGTGACTCCGGGATTAAGAAAGCCAGCTGGGTTGCTTATCCCGCACTGGAAAAAGATCCCGCAACGAATAAACGTGTCAATCTTCGTCTTTTCCGTCGGCAGGACCAAGCAATTGCAGCGCATCGGGCGGGGGTGGCCACACTTTGCACGATTCATTTTTCAAAAAATATAAAACTTTTAAAACGACAATTGAGTTTGCCTGCGGACAACAGGTTTATGTCGGATTATTTCGGCGGCCCCAAAAAACTGGTGCAACACATGTACGATCGTGTCATTGAAGCACTGTTCGCTAAAAATATAAGATCTGAAAAGGCATTTTATGAGCACGCCGAATCTGTTACCGCACAGATATTTCCGACCGCACAGGAATTGCGCAATAAAACCATTCCGGTCCTGAGCGCTTACCATGACGCCCGAAGCAGGATTTATCAACTCCAACAGACAAATCGCACCAACCGAATGGCAGCATCATTTTTTGAGGAGCTGACCCGGGAGCTTGAGCGCCTGGTTCCGCAGACATTTGTCGCCATTTACGATATCGGGCGTCTGGATCATCTACCAAGATACATTCAGGCTGCCGCCATTCGGGCCCGCCGCGCGGGCGTCGATTTTGAAAAGGATCGAGCCAAGGCCAAGGAGATTATAAAATTCAGCGAGGGGTTGAATCAATTGTTAAAAGCGCTTTCCCCAATGGCGTCCGATGAAAAACGCCGGGCCGTCGAAGACTATTTCTGGATGCTGGAAGAATACAAGGTATCCGTTTTCGCCCAGGAACTCAAGACCGCCGGTCCCATATCCGCAAAACGGCTGGATAAGAAGTTGAAGGAGATCGGACGGATGGTTTGACATGGATTTTGGATCTTTGATCTTTAGGCTCTTATACTGTTTTATCTGTTTGTATGTTGCAAGAGGCCATAGGAATCAGGTGTCGGGTGTCAGGTTTCAGCCCAGCCGCTGGCCTGAAAAACGGTCAGTTTAATCGAAAAAGAAACGAAGGGATTAAAAATCCCAAATCTCAAGCACCAAATTTCAAACAAATCACAATGACCGAAATTCAAAACCCCAAACAATTGGCTTTTGATCTTATTTGAAATTTGGATATTGTATATTGAACGTCACATCTTTGTTTGGAATTTGTGTTTTTGGTCATTGGATATTACTTGTTATTTGGGAT
>CAMYLH010000053.1 GCA_947259065.1 uncultured Desulfobacterales bacterium | reverse complement strand
TTTCCCGTTTATACGGTCAGGGTCGTTCATCCAAGTTCACCGTTTGGTTGAGCTGGGATGTCATGTATTTATCCAGGTTGTTTAAATATTCATTGCCGCGGGCCTGAATGCTTTCAAGAAAAGGGCGAATCTGAAAAAGCTGCAATTTACTGCCAACAAAACCGAACTCGATATCGGCCGGAGCCGGGTTTCCGCCGGCATCCAAAATAGAAGGATATCGCTGCGGCAAGTCCTGCGCCAGATCGATAAGCTGCTGGATCTCATCCGGTTTGAGCACGGTTTCAGAACCTTCCACCAACTCTTTATCAACGCCGCCGCTGGATTTCAGCACCCGGCGCCAGGGCGCCGTGGCCTGGGCCAGCATACGGACGTCGCCCGTTTTCACATTAATGCGCAACGACTCGGCGGCTTGCCCGTCTACGGCCCCGCCAACCCCTTCGTTGACCGCAACTGAAAGCCATCCTTTCTCGCCGGTGTCAATATCACGGGTCACCATCACACCTGATTTTTCCGATGGCACACTGCGCATAAGCAACACAGAGGCATAGACGTGTTGCGGCAGGTCCATGTGTGATTGACGCCAGGCAAAGGCACGCTTGCTGAAAGGCGATGCCCATACCCTGGGGATGGCCGCCAGGACATTTTCAATGTCCACCACGTTCGCGATTGTCTTGTTTAATCCGGCTCCGGTGAATCCGGGCAGATCCTCCACATTGGTGTCGCTGCGCACGAATACGCCGTAGGTTCCATCCGGGCCGAATACCGTCTCCATCGCGGCAGCCAAGCGCCGCCGAAAATCATCGTCGAATTCGACATTCAGTATGTAATCTTCCAATTGTTGGCGCAGGGCCTCCATTTTTTCATCACGTCTAGGGGAGCCGGGCGGCATGGCCTGTATTTTGGCATATTCAGCTTCCATCCACTCAAAAATCGTCAGCTTACTATTTTTAGCGGGCAGATCCAGAATGCTGCGAAAAACACCAAAGGGAATCGTCAGACCATTGGCGACCGCCTCCGGATAATGGTGGTATAATTCACCTAGATTGGCAGCCTTGGGACCGACAATACGTCCGGAGTCTGAGGCCCGTAGCCGGTTTAAGGGGATAACGTCACGGGTCTTGAGGTCCAGTTTTTGTAGATCGGGACGAATCAGACTGGCCGACGCTGTCTGTTGCGCAAAGACGTGATTTAACTGCCCCTTATCCAGCATCAGCTGAACGGATCCGGCCGGGCTGGCGGCCAATATGACGTTCTGTCCCTCGTAAACAGTCAGCTCAGGGATTAAGCCCTCATCAACCGTTACATTGGGAATGCCCAGGTTACGTGCGAGCAGCTGCACATGGGATAATGGATTGCCTTCACCGGCGGTCAGGATACCGGCTACCGGCGGCAGTTCTGCAATCGTTTCCGGCAACAGGTATATACCTTGCGGATCAAAGTCTTGATGTTGCTCAGCGGATTTTAATCGAATTTTACCGCGTGCGAGGCCGGGATTGAGGCTGCGCAGTCCGGCACCGACGTCTCGGCCGAAAAGCTCGTGGCGCAATCCCACAAGGTGATTGGCATCGCGCAGCAGGCTGTCCAATACATTAGAGAAAAAGAACAGCGGGCTACCCCTTAAAAAATCTTGAGTGACACGGTCGGCCAGAGGTTCAATCTCGGTCAATTTTCGCTTACTGTCATCAAAATGGAAACGAAGCCACTGGCCGCCCCAGCCCGGCACCCGGGCCAGGTAATCGAGGGTGGTCTTGTAGGTCTCGAGCGATGTGGCATTGCCATCGACTTTGGCGAGAGTATCTTTTAAATCCTGTAGCTGAATGGCCGATATGAGACCGGCTCCATAAACGGCGAAACTGCTGTCCCTAAGCCACTGTAATCGTTCACGGCGGGAGGCGCCCGCCAACCGCTCCATCAGGGCTCTGCCTGCAGTGTACTGTTCGATCTCCATTGCCAAACTAGCGTCCACTGCCGCCAAACGGAGGGCCGCTTGCCGAATGTTTGTGAGCTGCTCTCGAATCTTTGCCATGATCCTGCAGGCTGTCGCAAACCGTACGCCGGGATCTTTGGCGGTTTCTAATATCTTCACCGCCGCCGTAATTTCCCGGGCAAGTTCGAGATTGCCGCTGAGTTTCTTTTGAATCTGCTTTAAGCGCTTGGCCGCGGATTCGGGAGCAAACACCTTATCGATTTCAACCGCCAGACGCTCGTACTCCACCGCCAGATCAGGATCGCGGACGTCTACAGCATAGTCCCGGACACGCTGAGCATCTTCCCGATCCGGCTGATTGTGCATCTTGACACGCAGCGGCAAAAACCCTTTATCTTTTTCGGAAAGCGCAAGAGATTGTTGACGAACCTTTGCCACACTGGTGGTGTCAACCCCATGGTCCAAAAGGTTTGCACCCATCCTAAGCGGGATAAATCCGCGTAAATTCCAGACGTCCTTGCCGACAAGACCCAGCAGCAGCTTGCGTGCCATGGCAGTTTCATTTTCGGCCTGAACCGCCCCACGGTAATAACGGGCTTTACGAAATATCCATCCATCGTCGGCGGCAATTAAAAACTTTTCGATTAGAATCTGATTATAAAGATCGGAATAGCCCGGGGAATTTGTTATCAGGCTCAGGTCAACTGAGGCCAGGATATTGGCGATATAATATCCGCCGGTGCGCAAGCGCTCAACACGATCGGTCCATTGGCCGTGCTGTACGCCGCCGTCATGATCTCTGCAAGCATAGGGCTTGGGGGGCAGAATACTCCCGTCGTTGCAAAACCATCGGATACGGGCAAACGGACCGCGGGAGGAGGTCTTCATTTCCGAAATCCATTGGCGTAATGTTTCTCGCGGCGGCAAATCCGCAGCGCCTTGAGGAAGAGGTATTAACACCAGCAAAAACAAGACGATAGATGCGACGCGAATGGCATTCATTGACTTGAAATCCTTACAATATCTATGGGTTGGAGGGAATCGAATTCATTCGCTAAAAGTTAAGCCAGCTTCCATGTAAAGTCAAGCGTCGCAAAAGAATCTGCCAATTTACATTCACCGGCGGTTAGATCGTCGACCAGGTCGCCTTTTTCTCTCGAACCCATTTACCAAATCTCGTCATTTCGTTACAAATTGGGCCATATTTCCGAGCCGAATGACAAAGTCAGCGATATGCACTTGATGTGAATTTTTCACTTGATTTTATGATTCTTATAGGTAACAATGTGGTAGTTATGAAAAAAATCGCTAAAATTATACAGCTTTCTATTATACTGACCCTGATCATCGCCAGTCCGGTTTACGCATATAGACTGCCGGCAGATTTGTCCGAAACCTGCGATCCGGCCCTGCAAAAAGGTCTGGAACAGTGTTTGATTTCCCTGAAGCTTAAAAAGGCCGCCCATCATAAATCCCTGAGTATTGTGTTGGTGGACATCACCGATCCGTCTTCTCCCCGGATGGCTCACGTTAACCCCAATGAAATGATGTATGCCGCCAGTTTGCCCAAAATCGCCATTCTTTTGGGGGCTTTTGAGCGCATCTCAAACGGCGAGATGACCCTGGATGCGCGGACCCGGGAAACGATGGCCCACATGATTCGCAACTCATCCAATCAGGCGGCGACTGAAATCCTGAACCGGGTCGGCAAAGCCTACCTGGCCGACCTGCTGCAATCGTCCCGCTATCGGCTCTATGATCCGAAAAAAAACGGCGGCCTCTGGGTCGGTAAAGAATACAGCAAGGCCGGTGCCTGGAAGCGGGATCCGCTCCACAACCTTTCCCATGGTGCCACAGCCCTTCAGGTAGCCCGCTTTTATTACATGCTGCAGACCGGCCGGCTGGTTTCCCCTGAACTCAGCCGGCAGATGAAATCCATCCTTGCAAATCCGGCCATCGAACACAAATTTGTGAAAGGGTTGAAATCCGTCCATCCGGATTCCCGTATTTATCGAAAATCAGGGACCTGGCAACAATACCATTCAGACAGCGCTATCATCGAACATGATGGACGTCGCTATATCGCTGTAGCTTTGGCCAAAAGTCGTCTGGGCGGCAAATGGCTCAGCGATCTGATCGTGGCGATGGACGATCTTATTTTTAAATCCGCACCGTCAGACCTTTCCAGAAATTAACTCCTCCATAATACTTCATTTGAAGATAAAAAAGCGAAAAGGGATATCCACTTCCTGAGATAAAACGCTTAATCGTAGGTTGGGTTAAGCCGACGGTTTGCAACCAATATAGTTGGGTTCGCTAATTTTGTCGCAATTTCAAACTGTTGAGGTGCATTAAGATAGGCGAACCCAACATGGATTCTGCCGACTGCCCGCTTAACCCAACCTACTATATGTCCAAGGGCAGCGAAGTGGATACCTCGCAAAACGTATGATTGTATGATTAAACGATTACAACCGCCGAGATCTGGGCCGGTATCTTCCTGCCTGTGCTTTCTCAAACTGCAACATGTGGGTCATACAGGTGGGAATCTCATGGGGGTAATGGGTGACATAGATTATATTCGTCTTGTGTTGGCGCCCGACAACCTCAATGGCGTCCAGAATCCGCTGTCGATTGGTGCGATCAAGCCCCTGGCACGGCTCGTCCAGAATTAAAATCTGCGGTATCTTCACCATTGAGCGCGCCAACAGCTGCATGCGTTGCTCTCCGTAAGAAAGTTGATTAAAGACACGATCCGAGTTATCGGCAATTCCCAAAACTTCCATCCACTGTTCAGCCGTTTCTTTCTGTTCGGCGGTATAATCTCGATAGAGGCCGACGCTGTCAAAAAAACCGGAAAGAACCACTTCAAACGCTGTTATCGGTTTGCTGTAGCGTATTTGCAATTCTGAAGAAATTATTCCGGTCTGTCTTTTGATGTCCCAGATGCTCTCGCCGGTACCCCGACGTTTGCCAAACAAATATATTTCGTTGGCGTATGCCTGGGGATTGTCCCCGGTGATCAGATTCAGCAGCGTTGTTTTACCACAACCATTCGGCCCCAGAATGGCCCAGTTTTCACCGGTCCTCATTGTCCAGCTGACGTTGTCCAGGATTGTCGTATCTTCATATTTTATCGTAACATTTTTCATCGAAACCAGAATCTCGGAGAATGCTGCGGCGACATGTCCCTTGCGGCCCTCTTCTTTGGCCGGAATAATAAACGTAGTTTTAAATGGGGGTGGGTACAAAAGCTCCATCCGGGATGGCGTCAGGATGTCCTCGCGCCTACCCTTGAAAATTATTTCTCCATCTCGCAGCGCCAGCACATGGGAAATATTCGGCAAGATTTCTCTTTGGCGGTGGGTGACGAGTATTACTGTACGACTGTCATCCATCAGGTCGCCGATGATTTGCGCCAGATCGATGCGGGAAGATGGATCAAGGCCGTCGAAAGGCTCATCCAGAATAAGGATTTCCGGAGAGGTGATCAATGTCCGGGCGATCTGGACTTTTCTCATTTCGCCCGTAGACAAAACTCTGATTTCCCGCTCAAGCAAATGCTGTATTTTCAGTTTGGCAGCCATCTGCTCCACATCAATGGCGCTATTGCCGGGCGATGCACAGCTTTCAAGCAGGATTTCATAGACCGTGGTGAGACGGTTTAATTCGCCGCTGAAATACCGGGACTCATCGCGTCTTGCCTCGCGTTCCATCAGGCGCTGATGCTGTTCGAAGGATACATACCCGGCGCGGCTCGTCTGGGTCAATTCATGGGGCGAATAGATCGTTCCACGCACAACCGGTGCTTCACCGGTCAAAGACTTGACCAGCGATGTCTTGCCGGCGCCATTGGGTCCCAATATCGCCCAGTGCTGACCTTTATCAACTTGCCAGCTCGTATGGGGCAATAAGAAGGTATCCCTCACTCGCAGGGTAATATTTTCGAGCTTGAAAACGATTGGATCTTTCATACCACATCGCCATTGCGGAATTTTCGGTGAGCATTGACATTAGGCCCTAAATTCTGATAGCTTGTCATTCAAGAATAATTGCAAATTGGGTCACAAGCAAGCCCAAGTTTTTTTTAAATAACCTATTTTGCATATCGACGATAATGAAGGAGCATTTCAGTGACCGTCAACCATAAACCGCCAACCGGCAATACCATCAATCCGAAGTTGGCTGAGACAATCCAAAATTTGCCCGAGGAACGGCAACTCAATCTGCTCAATCAACTGCTAAATGGCAACATTACAGCCACCTTGCTCGGGTTAATCCGTAAAATGTCCGCTGATGAGCAGTTGAGCCTTTTGCAGCAGTTGCAGGAGCATCCGATTATATCGCCGCAGATGGAGGAAACCGAGATAGCCCTACGGGGCCATTCCCGCAAGTCTTGTATGATCAGCACAGATTACAAGGTTGGAGGACGCAACTTTGAAGGGTTTGTGCTCGATATCAGTCCCGCCGGCGCATTTATTGAAGCCGGCGAAGCCTTTACCGTCGGTCAGCAGATTCAGTTGGCGTTCTCATTGCCGAACAATCCTGGACAAATGAACATCTCCGGTGAAATTCTGTGGAAGGGGAAATTGGGCATTGGCCTACAATTCAAAGACTTGTCCCGGCAGCAAATAGATCTCATCACCGCTTTTATAGAAGAAGAATAACCCGCAACCCACTAATATTTCACCCCGCCTATCCCTTTCAAATTCAGGATCTTACGGGTTTCATCCGCAGTAGCCGGTTCCAGCCCGTGTTCTTTACCGATTCGAACGATTTTTTCCACCTGCTCCGCACTGCTTTTGGCCATCTTTCCCTTTTCGAGGTAAAGATTATCCTCCAGGCCGACTCTGGTATTACCTCCCATCAGCAGGGCTAAATTACACATTTTAAACTGGTGCCGGCCGGCCGCACAAACAGACCAGACAAATTCATCTCCAATAATTTCCCTGGCCGAGTTAAGCAGAAATACAAGGTTGTTGACCGTTGCCTGCATGCCGCCGAGAATTCCCAGTACAAATTGCAGGTAAACCGGCTTTTTAACGTGACCCTTTTCGATCAAAAACGCCAGGTTGTTGAGCATGCCGGCATCGTAGATTTCGAATTCCGGTTTGGTATGCTCTTCCCTGAAAAACCGGGTGAATTCACGTAATGTTTTAAACGTGTTTGGAAAGATGAAATCTTCACTCATGTTCAGGTATTGAGGCTCCCAATCGAATTTAAATTCCTTGATTTTGTCCAGCACCTGAAAAAGGCCGAAGTTTAGGGAGCCGGCATTCAAAGAAGCCAGCTCCGGGCTATATGCTTTAACGACCGAAACCCGTTGTTCGACGGTCATGCCGAATCCGCCGCCGGTGGTGGTGCAAATGATAATGTTACAGTTGTTTTTGACCGCTGACAAAATTCCGCCGAAGATGTCGCTATCGGCTGAAGGCTGTCCGGTCTCGGGATCGCGGGCATGGATGTGGACCACCGCCGCCCCTGCCTCACCGGCACGCCGTGCCTCTTCCACAATCTCAGCGGGTGTAATCGGCAAATGTTGTGACATCGTCGGAGTGTGAATCGCACCGGTCAGTGCAGCTGTAACGATAAATTTATCAGACATTCTCATACTCCTTTGTTGTGAAATTAGGTTAAATGGTTGATTTGCTTAATCGTCTAAATAGGCAATGGCCATAATCAATATTTTGCGAATCAACTATTCATCCACTATCGCCACCGGCCGCGTCCACCCCGCGCTGGCGCCTTTGATCTTGACCGGAAAACAGCATACGGTAAACCCATATGGTCTCCCGATGGCCGCCAGGTTGGCCATTTTTTCCATGTGGCAGTAGCTGATGTCAATGCCGGCGAAGTGTGCCTCCCAGATCACTTTGGGATCACCGTTCTCTTTGAATTCTTCGGCTTGAAAAGGCAGGGGACGGTCCCAGCTCCAGGAATCGATGCCGACGACTTTGACGCCTTTTTCGGTTAGAAACAAGGTGCTGTCACGGTCCATACCGGCACCTTTTACCAGGTATTGTTGAGTTCCCCAGGCTGCATCGGCACCGGTTTGGATCAGGACGATATCCATGGGCTTAATCTCGTACTTGATCTGTTCCAATTTTTTTTGGACATCCTGTGCTGTGATTCTTTGACCGTCCGCCTTATGCCGGAAATCCAACACGACCCCATCGTTAAAACACCAGTCAAGGGGAATTTCGTCAATGGTCAGAGCCCGCTGACCTTTATCCATGGTGGGATGATAGTGATACGGGGCATCCAGGTGAGTGCCGGAGTGGGTGGTAAGGGTTAAAAATTCCACCGCCCATCCCAGCCCTCCGGGAAGTTGCTCTTTTTTGACTCCCGGGAAAAAGTCTTTCATTTGCTCGGCTCCCATTTCATGATTGATATAGTCGACTTGGGGAATCATCATGGGAGGATCACTGGGCAGATCGGGCTCGATACTGATGCTCAAGTCAATAAAACGCTTGCGTGCCATGGCCATTCCTTTGCGGTTTTAAAGGTGAGTCCCTTCCCAGGGCTCCGTCATTTAAACATGTAATTGAATGAATTTAATAAAGTTTGTTGCTTTATGAAAATCATGAAAATTCCAAGCATCAAAAATCAAATTTATAATAAATCACAATGACCAAATTCAAAAT
>CAMYLH010000052.1 GCA_947259065.1 uncultured Desulfobacterales bacterium | reverse complement strand
CTTTTTCCCCTCAATCAACTAATGAACGAATTAACCAATCCACCAAACCAAATTCAGCCATAATAACGATCTTAACGCATAACTGAGAGCAACCATCTGGATCTACTCAGATTTATCCGTTTTGAGCTTTTCTTCATCAACCCGCCGCAGACTTCATTGCGTCCTTCCAAAACGGCGACATTCCTCGCAAGCGTTCGATGATGGGCGGTGTTTTTTCAATAACGACGTCGATTTCTTCTTCGGTGGTATAGCGGCTGAGGCTGTACCGGATGGAACCGTGGGCCGCTGTAAAGGGCACGCCCATGGCGCGCAGTACATGGGAAGGCTCCAGAGAGCCGGAAGTGCAGGCCGAACCCGATGACGCACAGATACCATGTT
The DNA here is from genome assembly GCA_947259065.1 of uncultured Desulfobacterales bacterium. Lineage (GTDB taxonomy): Bacteria > Desulfobacterota > Desulfobacteria > Desulfobacterales > JAFDCJ01 > JAFDCJ01. The sequence continues at coordinate 9,245 of CAMYLH010000052.1, read as the reverse complement.
CGTTCATCATCAGCAGGATGGCCTCGCCTTCGACGTATTCGTAGGCAATGCTGGTGGTATTGAGCAGGCGATGTTCGCGATCACCGTTGACCATCGAATGGGGAATGCGCGTCAGCAGGGATGTCTCCAACTTGTCTCGCAATTGTCCAATATGGGCATATCCATCCTTGTCCAGGTGCTTTTTTGCCAATTCGGCCGCTTTGCCCAGGCCGACTATGGAGGCGACATTTTCGGTTCCTCCGCGCCGACCCTTTTCTTGATGGCCTCCAATCATAAAGGGTGAAAACTTTGTACCCTTACGGATATACAATACACCGATTCCTTTGGGGGCATGGAGTTTATGACCGGTCAACGACAGCAAATCCACGCCGGTTTCCTTGATATCGATGGGTAATTTCCCAACAGCCTGAACCGCATCGGTGTGAAACACGATACCCCGGTCTTTGATCTCCTGCGATATTTCTTCGATCGGAAAAATGACTCCGGTTTCGTTGTTGGCCCACATCAGACTGACAACGGCGGTGTCATCACTCAGATTTCTATAAAGATAATCCAGGTCCAGGTGTCCCTGGTTGTCTACCGGTACAAAGGTTACCCGGTAGCCTTTTTTGGACAGGGTTTCATACAGGTTTTTGATGGCCGGATGTTCGACCCTGGAAGTGACGATATGTTTTCTATCGGGATAGGATTCAATGGCGGCCCGAATAGCGGTGCCGTCACTTTCCGTGCCGCAACTGGTAAAAACGATTTCATCCGCGGTGGCGCCGATCAGGGAGGCGACATTTTCGCGGGCTTCTTTTATCTTTTCGGCTACATCCCCGCCAAACGAGTGCATACTCGACGGATTGCCGTAATATTCCGATAAATAGGGCAACATGGCGTCCACCACTTCCGGGGCAACTTTGGTCGTGGCATTGTTATCCAGGTAGATGACATTCATTACTGCACCTCCTCAACCTCGAGTTCAGGGGTTACCAGCTCTCGCAGCCTGCTTTCCACATAATGCTTGAGCGTAATCGGGGATTTGACGCAGGATGCACAGCTGCCGCCAAATCTTACCATGACCCGGTTGCCGTCCACATCGACCAATTCCAGTCTGCCGGCGTCCTTCTTAAGATTGGGATTGATCTCCCGTTCAATGCTTTCCTCGATCAACTTCATTTTTTGTAAATTGGTCAAAACCGGAACCTTTTTCTTAACCGGACGTTCTGTTCCCAGAATCGTGTCGATGATTTCCTGGATGCTGTCATGGCAATTTCCGCACCCCCCGCCGGCTTTAACATAGTCGGTGACATCTTCAATGGTGGATAGATGGTTTTCCTTTACGACCCGCTCGATTTCAAGATCGGTGACCCCAAAGCATTCGCACACAATGTTACCTTCGACTTCTTTTTCAGGTTCACCGAGATGACAGGTAATGGCTTTTTCAAGGGCTTCGCGGCCCATAACCGAGCAGTGCATCTTTTCTTTGGGCAGACCTCCGAGATATTCGGCAATATCGTCATTGGTAATTTTTTTAGCCTCTTCCAGGGAGAGACCTTTTACCATTTCAGTCAGTGCAGAGGACGATGCAATCGCACTGGCGCATCCAAAGGTTTGAAATTTTGCATCTTTGATCTTGCCGTTTTCATCCAGCTTAAAATATAAGGTCAGTGCATCACCGCATGATAGGGATCCGACTTCTCCCACGCCATCGGCATCCTCGATCACACCGACATTGCGTGGATTGAGGAAGTGATCTTTGACCTTGTCTGTATATTCCCACATAGCATCCTCCTGTATGGATCAAAATCTATATCCAAAGTAATCATTTAACTTTAAAAGAAAACTCGAAACTAAGAATAATGATAAAAGCCAAGCTGTCAAGGTATTCATAAATCGTCATGGACAACCTCCTTTTGTTTGTTTATATTGTAGGGGAATCAAAAAACAACTAGGCAACGAATTAACCCATCAACCACAACAGATTCAACCATGATCACAATCCTTAAGAACCCAACGAATCCAACGATCCAACCCATCCTAACCAAAGCCATAACGGGAGGTCCATCATGAAATCCGCAGAAGTCAGGAAGGCGGTATTTGCGGGAAGCTGGTATCCCGCCACTGCCTCCGAATGTGAGAGGGAAATCACCGCTTTTCTCACAGAAGGCAGGAACCTCAATCCACCGGGCAGGCCACTGGTGGGCGGCATTGTGCCCCATGCCGGGTGGTACTTTTCAGGCAGCATCGCCTGCAATGTGATCAACTATGTGAAAGGTCAAGTCACTGCCGATGTGGTGGTGGTATTTGGCATGCATCTTCACGCCGATTCTCCCTGCTACATCATGACTGAAGGTGCCTGGGAAACGCCCTTCGGCGAGATTCCGGTGGAAGAAACGCTGGCCTCCGAACTTGCTGAAAAATTTCCTTTTACAATTGAAACCCCAACCCGATTTACCCAGGATAACACGGTTGAACTTCAGCTGCCCTTTATCAAGTATTTTTTCAAGGACGCCAAAGTCGTGGCAATGGGTGTACCACCGCATAAAAATTCCCTGAAAATCGGTTTTGCAGTTGCTGAGATTGCAAAACGCCTGGGACTGCGGGTAAAGGTTATCGGCTCCACCGACCTGACCCATTACGGCACCAACTATGGTTTTGTATCCAAGGGCACCGGAAAAAATGCTGTGGATTGGGTTCGTCACGAAAACGATCGCCGGGTTATCGGTGCGATGCTGGCGCTGGATCCTGAAAATATCATCGCCGAGGCCAGGACCCGCCAGAATGCCTGCTGTGCCGGTGCCGCCGCCACCGCCATAGAAACTGCCAAACACCTGGGTGCCGATCAGGCCGATGAGCTTGTCTATGCCACCAGCTATGACAAATCACCAGGGGACAGTTTTGTGGGGTACGTGGGGATTGTGTTTTAGCAGAAGACAGATGACGGACGACAGACGACAGAAGACGGAAGATGGACGACGGATGACGGACGACGGATGACAGAGGGATTCGAATTTGGTGGTGGGAATGCGGCCTCCGGCCTGTAAGCCTTGCGGACCCTACGGGCTAAAAGCGGCCCCGGTGGGAAGTCGGAAAGTAAGGTTAGAAGCATAGAGCATGGCGCATAGGGAAGAAGCTATGAGGCTGGGAAGTTAGGAAGGTGAAAAAAAAGCTTGTGCTGAAAGATCATAGATAGGAAAGGTATAACTTCCTCTTTTTTCCTCAATCAACTAATCAACCACTCAACGAATCAACTAATCAGCCAATCAAGCGACCCGACTGAACTATCGCTGCGATCCTAACGCTCGCAATTATCCAGTAAAATTGGTTTTAGTTTAATCGGGACAATCCAATCCATCTCATCGAACGCAGTCTCGATGTCCCAATCTTTATCGTATCCAGTTTTCTATTCTTAACTCTTCTATTCTCTTAAAGTGATTTACATTTCCTGTTATAAGCATTTTACATTTTACGATTGCCGTCGCAGCAATAAAGATGTCGGCATCAGATAGGATATTGCCTGCCTTTCCCAGTAGGGCTTTTAATTTTCCGAATTTTATTAGGATTTCCAAATCGCTGTGAATAACTTCAACAGTTAATAAGAATTCCGTAATAAGGTTTGTATTCTTGCTTTTATCATTTGATTTTTCAGCGCCGTAGAACAACTCGGCAATAGTCATAAAAGAAATAGCAACCTTCTCATCATAGCCCTGCCTTCTTTCGATGACGTTGAAATTACCCCTGAGAAGTTCTATACAAATATCGGTATCCAGTAAGATCACAAATCTACGCTTCTACCTTCCGTGCGACTATCGATAATATCCCTTATGATTTCATCGGTGCTTCGGTTATCTTTCCATTGACCACAGAGGTTTTGCCATATCTTTATTTGGGTATCCATTGTGAGATGGTTTTTACAATTAGTTTTGTATTCCGATTCCCTGGCGAGCCCTTTTTCCAAAATCATTAGTATCTCATTGTTCAGACTTCTCTTTTCTACAATTGATAATGTCCTTAACCTATTCAGCAGTTCATCTGGTATGTTTCTCAAGGTTATACTTTTCATACCAACCTCTTTTTTGGTTACGTTTTGGTTATATTATGGTATCACAATCGAATCTTGTCAAGGCTAATATGGAATATATGTCATCATTTTGAGACATACTTTTCTTTTCAAAGTGGTTAACTCTTTAGAATAATTAGATTTTTAATGTTAGGGTTGACCATTAAAGGCAAAAAGGGCATACTCAGAAGATACCAGGAAAGGAACATAACCGCATCAGCAAAATACACGGGAGAGATCAATGAACGATAAATTTTACCTGTTGACAGCCCTGGCCGCTGCCATTGAGGCAGGCCATGCTATTCTGGATGTGTACCGGTCGTCTGATTTCAAGGTAGAAGAAAAGGCAGATAAATCTCCTCTCACTTTGGCAGACAAACACTCCCATGAAACAATTGTCAGGCGTCTTGAGGAAACGGATATTCCGGTCTTAAGCGAGGAAGGAAAAGATATCCCCTATAAGGAGAGAAAAAGATGGGAGACCTACTGGCTCATTGATCCCCTGGATGGAACCAAAGAATTCATCAAAAAAAACGGTGAATTTACCGTAAATATTGCAATCATTCGCGATAGAAAACCGGCGGCGGGAGTCATTTATGCACCTGACAAAAACGTCCTTTATTTTGCTTTAAACGATCTGGGCGCTTATAAGGCAGATTCCATTGACGGTATTGAATCGATAAATCGTCAGGCAGCCGATTCGGCTGCCGGGGGCACAGCAGAAGCCATAGAAAGCATCATCGGTGCTTCAACGACCTTACCAGCCAGCTATTCAACCCATCGCCCATTTACCATTATCGGGAGTCGTTCCCACGCTTCACCCGAGTTGGAAGAATTTGTGGAAGAAAAACGGCAGGAGCACGGTGAGGTTGAATTTATCTCCGCCGGGAGCTCTCTTAAGCTTTGTCTGGTTGCCGAAGGCAAGGCCGATATCTACCCGCGAACGGGGCCGACCATGGAATGGGATACGGCTGCCGGACAGGCCATCGCCGAAAATGCCGGGTGCAAGGTCTTGAAATACGACACGATTGAACCGCTGATGTATAACAAGGAGAATCTTTTAAATCCGTGGTTTGTGGTTTTGCGTTGAGATGGTTTTTTTTCAAAAGCTTTGCCACTATGACCCGAAGGCGCAAATAAAAGGAATGCTACCACACATCTAAAGCATCACACCTTATCTGCAGAAATATGTTTTGCTGAAGACCCCCTATTACATAAAAAGTTGACATTGAGAATGTTATAATTTATTATTCGAATAAAAACACACTGGGAGGACACAATGGAAACGGTCCGTATCAATGTCAGCATTCCCAAGAATGTATTCAGGGAATTGTCTCAAGAGGTCGAATCCAGAAAAAGGAGTCGTTTTATTACAGAAGCTATCATGCGGTTGGTTAAAGAAAGAAGAGATCGAAGACTTGCTCTCGAATACCAGGAAGCGGCAAAAGAAATAAATCGGATTAACAAGGAGCTTGAAGGAGCAATTAATGATGGCCTCGATTAGAAGGCAGGATGTCTTTCTTGTCAATTTTGATCCAACAGTCGGCGCTGAAGCTAAAAAAACCCGCCCGGCACTTGTCGTTTCTAATAACATAAACAACGCTCATTCGCCCATTGTCTCTATTTCTCCAATTACATCAAATGTGACGCGTATTTATTCTTTCGAGGTGGGGGTCTCGGCCGGTATCGGAGGTTTGAGGACCCGGTCAAAAGTTATGGTGAATCAGACCAGAGCAGTCGATAAAGTCCGGCTCATTAAGCGCCTGGGAAACCTCCCGGATGAGATCATGGAAGAGATTAATAGTGCTTTAAAACTGCATTATGACTTGGAATAGGCCGGCCTTGGGTACTTTAAGGAGTGCGAATGGAAAAAACATCAAAAATTTATGTCGCCGGACACCAGGGTCTGGTGGGATCGGCCATTGTGCGCAAACTGAGGGTGGAAGGCTACACCCATATTATTACACGGACACATGGGGAGCTCGATCTGATCCGACAGGACCAGGTAGAGACTTTTTTCAAAACAGAAAGGCCGGATTACGTGTTTCTGGCAGCCGCTAAGGTTGGTGGAATCTGGGGCAACAATATGTATCCGGCGCAGTTTATCTATGAAAACATCGCTATCCAAACCAACATCATCCACGCATCCTATCTTTATGAAGCTAAAAAGCTGTTATTTCTGGGAAGCTCCTGCATTTATCCCAAACTCTGTCCCCAGCCCATCAAAGAAGAATTCCTTCTATCTGGTTACCTCGAATCCACCAATGAACCTTATGCCATCGCAAAGATTGCCGGCATAAAAACGTGCCAGTCGTACAACCGTCAATATAAAACCCGGTATATCAGCGTAATGCCCAATAATTTATACGGACCCAATGATAACTTCAACCTGGAAACCTCCCATGTGCTTCCGGCTATGATTCGAAAATTCCACCTGGCGAAATTGGCGCTGGCAGGGGACTGGGAAGGGGTCCAAAAAGATGAAGCCGCCCACGGCCCCATCCCCGATGATATGAAAGCTTCTATAGGTCTGGATCCGATCACCCATCAACCCATCAACCCGTCAACCCATCAACCATCTGTCATACTCTGGGGCACGGGCTCTCCCCGGCGCGAATTTTTGCATGTGGATGATCTGGCCGATGCCTGTCTGTTTTTGATGAATCATTACGATGAATCGGAACTTATCAATATCGGCTGGGGCAAGGATCAGACGATTCGAGAACTGGCGGAAATGATTTCCGATATAGTGGGTTACAAAGGATCCATAAAATGGGATTCCGGCAAACCGGACGGGACTCCCCGAAAAATTTTGGATGTTTCAAAATTAGCTGAGAAAGGCTGGCGGGCGAAAATTGATCTGGAGGAGGGGATACAGGAAGTGTATCGGTGGTATTTGGGTGAGACGGTTTAGATGGTTGTGTTCGTTGGGACCAAAGAAAGAAGATAAGAAGTTAAGAAGATAAGAAAATCAGAGGGTTAACAATGATACATTAAAACCTCTCGAGATTTCGCTTATGGTGATTAAAAGCAGAATTTTTCGGCTTTATTTTCCATTGAATTTAGCATTGCAATGATTTCCTCATATTCCCCATCGAGATTTTCAAAGGTAGCCTGTTCTATATATTCGCAGGCGAGACTGAACTCTAACCAGCATTGAGTCTCTGATGCCTCTTGCATTGAATCTGTGACTTTGTTTTTGAATACGGCAATATATCGCCTTTTTCTCCAGGCTTCAGAAAGGTTGGAGCAAACAGATCGAGAAGCCCTTCTTATTTGATCCACCAATGAATATCTTTCCTCAGAAGGGAATTCTTTTGTCAACTGAAATATGGTCATCGCTGCCTTAAACGCTCGTCGGTACACTAAAAGATCACGAAAGTGCCTTATATCTTTATTTTTTTCCCAACCTCCCATCTCCCTTTATCGCTCCAATTCATCCAATTCTCTCACCTTCTCAGCCTCTTACCTTCTCATCTTCTTTATTTAAGCTCACCTTCTTTTTTTTTGCGCTTTCAGGATTCTGGCCCAGGTATCGCGCAACGTTACGGTTCGATTAAATACCAGGGCATCCGGAGTGGAGTCTTTTGCATCCACACAAAAATACCCCAGGCGTTCAAACTGGTATCGGCCTGAAGGTTTTGCTGCGGCCAGCGAGGGTTCAAGCTTGCAGTCGTTTAATATCTCAATGGATTTCGGATTCAAATAAGCGCTGAAATCTTTGCCTGCTTCAACATCATTGGGATTTTCCTTTGCGAACAGATGATCATAGAGACGAACCTGGGCAGCAACTGCGTGATTGGCCGACACCCAGTGAATTGTGCCCTTTACCTTGCGACCGTCGGGTGCATCACCCCCACGGGTGGCCGGGTCATAGGTGCAGTGAAGTTCGATGATCTCCCCCGTAGCGGGATCTTTGACGATATTCACGCATGTGATGAAATAGGCGTAACGCAGACGTACTTCCCGGCCGGGAGCCAGGCGGAAGAATTTCTTGGGCGGATCCTCCATAAAATCGTCGCGCTCGATATACAATTCCCGCGCGAACGGCACCTTGCGGGTTCCCATGGACGGATGACAACCTTCAAAGGGCGCAGTACACCCATTACCCGGGGGGCATCTTTGTTCAAATCTTCGCGGACGCAGTACTCCAGCAAGGCCATGTCGACCATGCTGTTAGCTTTGGCCACGCCGATACGGTCGCAGAAGTTGCGAATGGCTTTGGGGGTATATCCCCGCCGACGCAGACCGGAGATGGTCGGCATGCGCGGATCATCCCAGCCGGAAACGTGACCGTCTTCAACCAGCTTAATGAGTTTTCGCTTGCTCAAGATGGTAAAGCTTAGATTCAAGCGGGCGAACTCAATCTGCTGCGGGTGGCAGTCAACTTCGAGATGGTCCAATACCCAGTCGTAAAGCTCGCGATTGGATTCAAACTCCAGGGTGCAATTCGAATGCGTGATCCCTTCAATAGAGTCGGACAGGCAGTGGGTAAAATCATACATCGGATAGATGCACCAGATATTGCCGGTACGATAATGGGTCACATGTCTGATGCGATATAAGGTGGGGTCACGCATGATCATATTGGGGGAGGCCATATCAATTTTGGCCCGCAGCACATGTTCCCCATCCTTGAATTCGCCGGCTCGCATGCGTTCGAAGAGATCCAGATTTTCTTCAATTGAGCGCTCCCGGTAGGGGCTGTCCCTGCCGGGCCGGGTCAACGTCCCGCGGTACTCCCGGATCTCCTCTGCGCTCAAACTGTCAACATACGCCTTGCCGGCTTTGACAAGCTGTACGGCATATTCAAAAAGCTGCTCAAAGTAATCGGAAGCGTAATATTCGCGATCTTGCCAGTCATAGCCCAACCAACGGACATCATCTTTAATCGAAGCGACATATTCAATGGATTCCTTGCTCGGATCGGTATCGTCGTAGCGCAGGTTACATTGTCCGTTGTATTCGGCGGCCAGTCCGAAATTCAGGCAGATCGATTTGGCGTGTCCAATGTGCAGGTAACCGTTGGGCTCCGGCGGAAACCGGGTGAGAACGTTGCCGTCGTTTTTGCCGGCTTTTAAGTCTATCTCAATGATATGCTTGATAAAATTTGTAGACTTGGCAGGTTCGTTGGAATTGGTATCTTTTGGATTTGGGTTTGGTGGTTTCATGGGTTTGTTCCTTGAACGAAAATATTTGT
>CAMYLH010000051.1 GCA_947259065.1 uncultured Desulfobacterales bacterium | reverse complement strand
CGGTTCTAATCTTTCCATTATTGATTTTTACTAAAAAAATAGCGGACACAACATATTGTGGTACTCCTCTTTTCTCATGTTTTAGGATATCTCGATATATTTCAAAGTAAAACGATGAATCTAAGTGTTATGTTGTTTACATCAAATTTTCATTTGCATAATTTTACGATTTCTTGCCAAATTTGCCTCTTTATTTCTTTCTTTTGTCTTTTAAATAAATTGCCTTTGAGGGTCCAGTGCCAACCGCTCTTTCTTCGATTTGAAATAGCTTCGTCGCTGAGGCAAGTTCCCCTAACTTTTTGTAACCATAGTTCCGAGGATCAAACTCTGGTGCCTGCTTTGCAATATTACTACCCACGGATCCAAGATGAGCCCAACCAGAATCGTCCGAAGATGCTTCCACAGCGTTTCTTAGTAAATTTACGAGTTTCGTATCTTTCTTAAGTTCGCCGGCTGGCCGACGACTTATTTTTTCACTAGTGTCATCTTTTGAGCGCAGTACTTCGGTGAATATGAATTTATCACACGCAGAAACGAATGCCTTAGGGGTTTTTCTTTCCCCAAAGCCATAAACTAAAAGACCGGCTTCCCTTATCCTTGATGCTAACTTAGTGAAATCACTATCGCTTGATACGATGCAAAAACCGTCAAATTTGCCCGTGTAAAGCAAATCCATTGCATCAATTATTAATGCACTGTCGGTTGCATTTTTCCCAGTAGTATAGCCAAATTGTTGTATGGGTTGAATTGAATACTGTAATAGAAGTTCCTTCCACCCTTTAAGGCCCGGTAACGTCCAATCACCATAAATTCTTTTCACATTCGCTGTTCCATACTTAGCAATTTCCGATAGTAGCCCGTCAACAATAGATGGTTGGGCATTGTCTGCATCTATTAATACGGCCAATTTTTCAATCTTTTCGTCTGGCATATTTTTCCTTTTATGTTTTCTAAAGGTATATTTGGTATGCTATCGAAGATTTTTTTAGAAACCTTCAGATAAGGTAGAATTATGGACACACTATCGTTCGTTTACTCCCGATACTTTGTAAATGTCAATACTATAATGTTGAGTGCAGGATGGTGAGATTGGAATACCGTAAATGTGACATTGTGTCAAATCTGTCTATAGACGACATCTGGTGGTGATTATTCAAAGCGGATTTTGCGGATATCCCCTGTCAAGAAATAAATATCATCGAGCTGGTGATATATTTGACAAAGCAGAGCCATTTAAAGAAAAATATGATAACTACAGCGACGTCTTGAGGGTTAGTTTGCCATTGGTGGCGAGTATGTCCACAACCATGGTGATGGAGTTTACGGATCTTTTCTGGCCAGTTACTCTTTGGAATCCATTGCGAACCGCTTTTTCAATTCGGTGACCATTCCCTTGAAGTACAGCGTCTGGAAGTCATTTATTTCCGAATATTATGTCTGGGTGCTGGGACCCAAATTCTCGGAACTGGTTTATCTTGTTTTTATTCGGGTAAAGGACAAACCCGGCCGGTGATGATTGTTTACATGATCGGCACGCTTGTTAATATTCCCCTGGACTATGCGCTGATTAACGGGATCTGGATATTTCCCGAGATTGGTATTTTAGGGGCTGGAATTGCGACCGTGACCTCTTGAACCATAGTAGCCCTTATTTTTGGTATTATGCTTTTTACCGGAGAAAATGACCGAATCTATGCGGTTCGAAAGCATCGTCAGTTTGATCCCGAACTTTTTCGCCGATTATTGAAATTCGGCATGCCCGGGGCTCTCCATTTTAGTATGGATGTTTTTGGTTTCACGTTTTTCGTTTTTATGGTAGGCCGGATCGGGAAGCTTGAGTTTGCCGTATCCAATATGGAATGATGCCGCTTAATTCATTTTGATAACCACCAGGGTTATATCATCTTCTATTTGAGCACCCTGTTGAAAAATTTTTAAATGCTCTAACATTATATTGATAATTTCATTATCGAATCCTTGATTGTTAGGAATCCGAAGCTTTAAGATATGGGCACTAAACTTCAACCCATCCCTGAATTGACCGGTCTTTATATCAGGAATTTGGCGGCAAATCTGATTGGCAACCTCACCATAGCGCTGCTGAATATTTTTACCCCGCTTGAATTTTTAAAAGATTGGGTGCTCTTTCTCTCGCAGGGCGGCTGGGTATTGATTCCCATTTTCATTATAACCGCCGCTATCATTGTCACCAGTTTGCAATATTCCATCCAACGTCCGATATCCAGGTATTTGACTTTTCTGAAGCGCGATGAAAATATCCAAAACTCATTTAAGCTGAAAGCCAGGCAGCGACTGCTAAATTTGCCGGTCATCCTCGGTGGCACCAACCTTTGCATGTGGCTATTTCTGGATATCATTCTGGCACCGCTGATGTATTTCTTTTTAAACATGACGCTGAGCAGTTTTTTTTACAATTTTTTCAGGGTTCTTATGGTCGGGCTGATCACCTCATTCATCGCCTTTTTCCTGATCGATGATTATGTCCGGCAAAAACTAGTCCCCATCCTGTTTCCTGCTGGCAAATTGGCAGCAATCCCCGGTACCATAAACATTTCCATACTGAGACGGATTCGGGTATTATTCGGTGTCGGCACCAACGCACCCATGGTTCTGCTCTGTGTGACCATCGCCTTTGCCATTTGGGAATTAGATGAAGCGACCGTTACTACGGCTCAGTTCAGCCGTGACATTCTGGCTTTCTCGGGTGCGGTCTTTATCATTTTTATCATCATGTCACTCAGCTTGAATCTCCTGGTGGGAAAATCAATTCTGCGGCCCATCAATGAAATGCTTAGGATTGCCCGCAAAATCCGCAAAGGCCATTTTCATCAAAAGGTCCGGGTCATATCCAATGACGAGTTGGGGATCATGGGCGACGGCATGAATACCATGACGGAAGGATTGATTGAACGGGATCGGCTGCGCCGCGGACTTTACCTGGCCCAGGAAATTCAGCAGGCCCTGCTGCCGCAAAAATGTCCAAATATTGAAGGTCTGGATATTGCTGCCCGCAGCCTGTACTGTGATGAAACCGGCGGGGATTATTTTGATTTCATTGGAAATGACAGTGCTCAACTCAATGCTGTTATCGGCGATGTATCCGGCCATGGCATTTCATCTGCAATTCTAATGGCTTCGGTCCGTGCTTTTCTCCGGCAACGGGTCCACCTGCCCGGTGATCTGAGCCAGGTCCTGTCCGATGTCAATCGACAACTGGTACTAGATGTAGAAGATTCCTGCAGCTTCATGACCTTGTTTTACCTGAGGCTCGACCCTGAAAATCGCTGCGTTAGCTGGATCAGGGCCGGGCATGATCCGGCGATTTTCTACGACCCCTTTTCGGACAGCTTCGATGACTTATATGGAAAAGGAGGACCCGCCCTGGGGATCGCTGAACAAGCCTCATATGAAGAAAATCAAAAAAATGGATTATCTTCAGGTCAGATCATCGTGCTGGCCACCGATGGTGTCTGGGAGGCCCGTAATAAGAAGGACACCATGTTCGGCAAAAAACCGCTCTATGATATCATTCGGCAGAATGCCAATGCTGCGGCCAAGGATATCCTCGACAAATGCTTTCAGTCGTTGGAAGAATTTCAGTCTGGTTCGCTGCGCGAGGACGATATTACGATCGTGGTGATTAAAATTGTCGGATAGAAGTCCTGACCTGCTTCTGCCTTCACACAGAAAATCATATTGAATGCTAAGTATACGGCTGAAATGAAAAAATCGAGCTAAACCGAATCTATTATGACCGATAAAAGCCATCACAAAAGACTGCTCCTGAATCTTTACCTGATCAATGCCGCGGCCAACATGATCGGCGCCCTTATCGTGGGCGTATTGAGTCTGTTGACACCGATAGAATTTTTCAAGCTATGGCGTAACTATGTTGTCGATGACGGCTGGATTTACATTTTAATGATATATCCGATCATCGTCGCCATTGGTGCGGGCCTGCAATATATTGCCCAGAGACCGCTAACAAGTTATTTTTATTCAGCAAAGTCAAACGGGGTAGATGAATCAAAGCTGTTTCGGAGTGCAAGCCGCCGGCTGATTTTACTGCCGCCCATCATATCTCTGCTGAATATTTTCATGTGGACGGGTCTGAGCCTACTGGACGCATCCTGGATGGTACTGGTAAAACTCAACCCGTCATTAAACGCCTTGCCCCTTTACAGCTTCTCATGGCATACGCTTTATTTTTCATTGTTCAGGGGTATCATCGTCGGCAGCCTTGCCGCGGGACTGGCGCTGCTTGTGGTAGAAGCTTACTCGCGGAAACATTTGATACCTATCTTTTTTCCGCAAGGCCGGCTGGCGACCTTTAAAAAAGTGTGGCAAATTTCGATACGCCAAAGAATTCAATTTCTTTATTTTTCCGGCACGGTTGTGCCCATGATTATCTTTGTCGGCACACTTTTTTATGTTGAATCCGAAGTCAGGGCATCAAACGTTCCGGTGACCGTTTTCAGCAGGGATTTGCTATTTTATACAGTCAGCCTGTATATCATTTTTGTTTTTCTTTCCCTCTGGCTCAATTTTCTGGTCGGCAAGTCCATTCTGGAGCCGATCCGGGATATGATCGGCACCATCCGCAAGGTACGGACAGGCGATTTCAATCACCGTGCCCGGGTCGTATCCAACGATGAAATAGGTGTTCTGGGAGACGGTATTAATAAAATGACGGTCGACCTGGTGGAGGGGGAAGCATTACGGCATTCATACAATCTCGCCAGGAAAGCACAGCTGGCCCTTCTACCCGGCTCCCCTCCCGCCATCGAGGGTTTGGATATAGCGGCCAGGAGCGTTTACTGCCAGGAGACCGGCGGTGACTATATTGACTTTCTTCAGTCGTCTGGCTCCAACGGAAGTCAACTAAAAGTGATCATGGGTGATGCCTGCGGTCTGGGAATATCTTCCGCACTATTGATGGCCACCGGAAGAGCTCTCGTACGCCAACGATCAGCCATGCCGGGCACCCTTGCGGATATCATGACGGATGTCAATCGCCAGTTGGTGCGCGATGTGGCGGAATCCTGCCAGTTTATGGCACTTTTTTACCTTATGTTCGACCTTCAGCAACGAACGTTGACATGGGTGCGCGCCGGTCACAATCCGGTTATTTTCTGCGATCCTTCGACTGGAACGGCGGAACAGCTGCGGGGGTCGGGGATGGCCCTCGGTATCGATGAAAATTGGCATTACCGGCAGTATTGCAGGCAGAAACTGACAACCGGACAAATCATCGTGTTAGGCACCGACGGACTGTGGGAGACCCTGAACCGGAAAGGGCAAATGTTTGGCAGAGATCCAATTATCAGGATTTTACATCAATATGCCGATGTCGATGCCAAAGGCATCCTGACGGCATGTCTGTTTGCTCTCGATCGGTTTAGAGAGGGTCGGACGATCGAAGATGATGTATCGATGGTGGTGATTAAGGTGAGTTGAAGCAGTTTCGATACCGGATCTAATTATTTCAGGCGGAATTTGAGATATTGGTCGCACTGGTGGGATGCAAATCGCATCATCTCCTGGATGGAATTCATCACCTATTCAAGGTACTAGGCGTGGATCACCCGTTCTGTTACCGATCACATTAATCGTCTGGCTGTCCGGGCTCAAGCCAAGGGCGGTGGTGGAGGCGGCAACTCGCCACGCTCCAGTGCTTCCCGGGCGGCCTTGACCGGTATGCCCGCCTCACAGGGCACACCCACCTGGCACAACCCACAACCATAACCTTCGAACTTGTAGGTCGTTTTGACATATTCTCTGGAGCGGGCCAGGTGCTGCCGACACTTCATCTTATCGTGGCCGCTCTCGGTAATTGCACGGACCGGGCAGCGATCAATGCATTTACCGCAGGTTCCATCAGCGAAAAAGAGGCAATAAGCCCGGTGGTCGGCATACGGCCGGGGAGTCGGTTCAATTGATATCTTGGCCACTACCGATCCAACCCGCATGGCTTTGCCCTTGGCGGTGATGAGCCCGTCGCACAGACCGAATGTGCCCAGACCGGCTGCATGGGCGGCATGGCGTTCAGACCAGGAAGAGGCATAGGAAAACCGTTCCGAGTTAACAATAGTCCAGTTGGAAACCAACATCGGAGCGATGGCAGCATGGCCAGACCGCTTGAGACGCTTGGCCACATGCCGACGCAAGGCTACGTTGAACTCCTCACCGTAGACCCTGATCCGGGCCCATTCTTCGGATGGATACTTCTTGGTCCTGCGGTTAGCCCTGCGGACCCCCTCGCGCTGGGGTAAAACCCATGAGACGACAGTCAGTTCTTCAGGGCTGGCCGGCTCCTCGGGGCAGTGCTGGTTGAAGACATCCCAAGGGGTCCAGTGGAAGGCCCCGACATATTCCTTGTACTGCTGCCAAATCGGGTCCGCACCGGAGGCGAATCCAACCAGGGCGTTATCCCATGCAGCTTCGCCAGTTTCGTTTCTCATTGTGTTGTCGGGCGAAGAGGCAATGAATTCCCGGATCAAATCTTTGATCCAGTCCGCAGTAATATCGGTGCTGTTTTTCAATTAAAACCTCCTATTCAAGGAAAATTGATTCAACCTCAGGCGAACCTACAGATACCATTATTGGTGGTATTCAAGTCAAGTAAATTTTGATCAACCAAAGCCGCAATCCTACTCTTTTAAAAACCTTATTTTTAGCTGCCGTACCGGCAGGTATTGGCCTATCAGCCCTGATACACCTGATCCACGACATCAGCGATCGTACAGGAAATATCATTCGCCTTCAGCAGCTGGATAATGTGAGGGATCTGATCTCTCTTTTCGAGGGACAGTTCACTGTAACCCGGGCCTTTGAAGATGCTGAGGCCGCGATTTTCCAGCAACCGAAGAGCCGCATTTAAATTCCCAACCCGAAGCCCCAAAACTGTGTGGTCCTCCATGTAAAAGGAGGGAAGTGAACTGTCAGGCAGACAGCTCGTCGCCTTTGACTCACTCGGCATAATGGGCAAACGTGGCATCATTGAAATCCTTTATTGGGACCATCATAATAAAAAAGACCGGAAACTATATCCGGTCTCTTTTTTATATCTACAATAAAAGGCGTTTGGTCAGCTGCAACTTTCGAATCGGCAATTGGACATGTCCGGACCTTCACAGCAGTATGTACCGACAACGCAACCGCAACCGTCTACGACATGGTAACAGCAAGATTGGGCTGCAGACTGATCGCCTTTTTTCTTTTTATCTTTGTTTTCCATGATAACACCTCCCAAATATTCTGCATCTATTTCTTTTTGGATATCACTGGAGATGCAGTGGCCATGCGCTCGATGATCCATTACAGAATTCACCAACCATGTTTGAGGAACTAAAGGAAATGGTCGTACAGGTTACAGATCATACACGTATATTAATAAATTAATTATTATTTGTCTTTAGTCAAATTAATCCATAACGGCAAAACTAGATTGACAATCAATAACAAATCATTAAAAATATTTTCAAGGCGGATTAAAATAAGATGCCGCTCCATGCCTGGAAGGCAAACAATGCATTGGAATTGGAATTGAGTTTGGACAATTCCTCTCATATCTAAGGTATTCTGAATTCATAAGGAGCCAAATTATTATGAAAACTCAAGGGGCAAAAATTTCCGTCCTGGGGTTTGTATCAATTGCTTTTTTGGCTATCCCATTCCTGTCTTTGGCGGACCGTACGGCCGAGGAAAAGACAACCATGGGGGAAGTTAAGCAGGAGATCAAGGAGGCTTTTGAATCCATGGAGAACTATACGGCCGATCAGCGGGATGAGGCTGTCAATAAGATCAAAGTTGCTTTGGGAAGTATAGATAGTCAAATTGAAGGCATGGAAAACCGTATTGGGAAAAAATGGGACCAGATGGATCAGGCAGCCCGTCGAAAAGCGGAATCAACCTTAGCGTCGCTTAGAAAACAACGAAACGAGCTGGCAGAATGGTACGGTGGCCTGAAGTATAGCTCAGCAGAGGCCTGGGGGCACGTCAAGAACGGCTTTCTGAAGAGCTACCAAGCACTGTCAACAGCCTTCAGCAAAGCTGAGAGTGAGTTCAACCCCAAGGGATCGGCTAAAGATTCTGATTGAGTATCCTTGAAATTCATCATACGAAGGTCATTACCATCCTTAGGGTTGTTTGTTGGCGTTTGATGAGGTGGCAATTTATGTTAATTTTCAATGTTATGAGCTGAAAATAATTTCTGTGATGGGCAAAGGCTTGCCATAGAAAAAACCTTGAGCGAAATTAAAACCAAGCTGCTGACATGTTTTAGCCTCATCAGAGCATTCAATGCCCTCTGCGAGAGTGCCAATTCCGAGGTCCTGAGCTGCCTTGACAAAGGTCGAAACCATCTGATGCAACCGCTTCGGTGCGAGGTGAATTTCATGGATTAGGGATGCGTCAAATTTAAGATAATCTGGAGGAGCCTTGGCAAGCTCCACCAGTCGAGTTTGCCCAGCGCCGAAGTCATCAAATGCCAGTCCTATGTCTAGTTTTTCCAAGCCATTGCGAAGCCTCGACATTTCATTCTTGTTGCTGATAGCTTTTTCATTAATTTCGACTACGATTCTGTTCGAGGGGGCCATATCATGAATCTTCTTTAGCGACTCCAAGAGAGTATTTATCTTATTAAATTC
>CAMYLH010000050.1 GCA_947259065.1 uncultured Desulfobacterales bacterium | reverse complement strand
TCACTAATCGGTTTTAATCTGTCCAACTCGGCCGACAATTGGACCATCCGGCAGGCCGCTAAAATGCGTCAAGCCTTGGGCCTGGAGCAGGAAGTGCGCTTTGAACACCATATCACCGAGACCCAGAAATCGATTGTCATTCAGCCGTATAACCGACGCGATGAACTGGTCGAGATAGCTCGGGAGGTGCCCAACATTGCCGCCAAACATGAGGGCGGCGATCCCGAAGTGGACGCCGCCCGGGAACACCCCAGCGATATACTGGACTATTTCTTGCCGAAGGAGGAAATTTTGTCCCAAGGTCTGATGGAAGCCCTGGAACAGAACTACCTGGATAAGCACGATGCGGTCAACCGCACCGCCGATGCTCTTGTAAAGGCCGGTATTGGGGTGGTGTGTGCTAAGAATTTACATAAATAGACATGCCTAAAAATCCTCTAAAGCATTTATACAGTCGCGAAGCCCTGAACGCACAACCGTCTGCCATCCGCGATATATGCGCTCTGGTCGCCCGACCGCAAGTGCGTTCCCTGGCCGGTGGTTGGCCGGATCCCGCTAAGTTTCCGATCAAGGAGATCCGTCGAATCTTCGATGATCTGATGGTTAAACACGGCGATCAGATGCTTCAATACGGCTCAACTGAAGGCCTGGAAGATCTGAGGGAAGTGCTGGCGGAACGGATGAAAGCAGAGGGGCAGAACGATGCCGCTCCTGAGAACTTGATCATTACCCATGGATCTGCCCAGGGCATGCATTTGGCTGCTCAGGTTTTTATCGATCGGGAGGATGTGGTGATCGTCGGACTTCCGACCTATTTTGGCGGACCCGGGGCAGTACACTCCCGGGGCGGGAAAGTTGTGGGGGTTCCGGTGGATCGGGATGGATTGAATCCAAATCGTCTGGTTCAGGATATCAAGCATCTGAAGGCGGCCGGCAAACGTGTCAAGGGCGTTTATGTGATTCCCAATTTCCAGAATCCTACCGGGGTTACGCTCAGCCTTGAAAGACGCCGGCAGCTTGTCCACCTGGCTGAAACCCACGATCTGGTCATCTTTGAGGATGACCCTTACGCCGATTTGCGTTTTGAAGGCAAACACCTGCCCTCGCTCAAATCTATGGATCGCAAGGGACGGGTGATACATCTGCGCTCGTTATCCAAAACGTTTGTTCCGGGTGTTCGATTGGGCTGGGCCGTTGGTGAATCAGGGGCCATACGCCAAATGGTAGTGGCCAAACAATTTTCCGACGCAGCAACCAATACGCCGGCCCAGTATATTCTGCTGGAATTCATCCGTCAGGGACTTTTAGACAAGCAAATTCAAGAGAACATCAATTTTTACCGCGCCAAGCGAGATTTTATGATAGAGCAAATGGACCGACATTTCCCCCGCGAGGCAACCTGGAATCGACCCCGGGGAGGCTTTTTCATATTCGTAGAACTCCCAAACAACATGGATGCCGGCGAACTTTTCCGACGTGCTGTGGACAAGAATGTGGCCTTTGTTACCGGTCAGCCTTTTTTCGTAGACGGCAGTGGGCACAACACATTTCGTTTGTCTTACTCCCAGGTTGGTGAAGACGATATGGCAGCCGCCATCCAGATAATTGGCAATTTAATCAAAGACAGCCTGGCAGGCCGTTGACCGGATATCGTCGAATGAGTCCGTATGTATTATTCAAAGAAACCTGCAGCCTTTTCTCCTTCCAAGTAACAAAAAATTACGACTCAATTTTCGGTCTTTCGGGTTGAGCGGGCTGCATCTTGGCAATTTCAACCAGGGTTTCCAGCCGGATAAGCCTTTCGTTCATATGGCGGATATCTTGATCCATACGGTTTACCTTATCGATAAGGGTGGTTACCCTTTCATTTAAAAGGATTCCCGCCCTTAGAGCCTCCATCACCTTTTCACTGATACCCATTATTGAGCCTCCAGCAGGGCATGGGTCTCATCAAGTCGCTTTTCAACCGCATCAATTTTTTCAACGACCTCCTGGGTCGTCTTAATCATGGTTTCCGCCAAAGCCTCTAAAAGGGCTTCATCTTCCATGGATCGATCACCATCAAAAGCGTTAACCGCTTCCCTTACGACCTCGGCAAAGGAAACTTTTCTGTTGCGCGCAATTTCATCAACCTTATTGATCATGCTTGGCGGCATAAGGATTGGCTTTCTTAGCATTGTCTCTTGCCGGGCGGAGTCGCTCATTATAGACCTCCTTTGGTGTTTTTATATCGAGATGGAACCTTCAAAAACATGATAGCGCATGTGCTGCACATGTGCAAGGGCGAAGGTGCTTTTTATTCTCGTCAGGAACGCTTACCGCTTTATTCCCCGCGAATGGTCATGGCAGATGGGCTTTTCAGATTTCAAATCCGGGATTAGTTCCAAACCCTGATAAACAAGTGTCTAGATTACTTTGTTGAAAATGGGGTCGGACCGCGGTGAACGCTTGCCAATTAAGGATGTATGCTAAATATCGTACCGTTTCTTTCGTGACCAACAATCCTATGCCAACAAAATCCACCTTCAAAAAAATTTACAAATACCGCCACTTCAATCTGTTTCCTTCATCATTTCAAGTTTTTACCGCATTTTTTAAATCTGAATGACACATAATCCGACCCTGCTAAAAAACCCGTCATTTTTTTGTCGCTGGCTTTGATTAAATCGACTGTAGGTTCCTATAACCTGCTATATTTATATCAAATTTTATCCTCACCCTTAATTCGGCATAATCTTTGCTTGAACCATGACGAAGCCATGAACAAACCCAGCACGGGGATAACAAGGAGATAGGAGACATTAAAATGACGCAAAACAAAATTAAGGGTGAGACCGGAATCGAGATAGAATCCAATCAAACGACGGGAAAAGCTAAAACTTCGAAAGAAAGAGTGGTGGGAGTAGACATCGGAACGTCTAAAATCGTTTTTTCCGAGAAGAAAAATGGAAAAATTGATTTCAGCTCTCAACGCAATGCCTTTGTCTCAGTGGATTATTCCAAATTCACCGAGAAAATCTTGGATCAGAACCAGATAAAATATCATAAAATCGACAATTCTTTGATCGTATTCGGCGACGGGGCCGAAGTCTTCGCCAATATGCTCAATACGGAAACGCGGCGACCCATGCGCCTCGGTTTGCTGAATCCCAAGGAGTCTTATTCGATCGAAATTATTAAGAAAATTCTAGACGAACTGATCGAATCCTCTGGAAATTCTGATTCTAAACTTAATTTTTCAATACCCGACCCGCCAAAAGGTTCCGAGACAGATATCATCTATCATGAAACTGTCTTGAAACGTCATCTAACCGAAAAAGGATATACCAGTAGAAGCATTAACGAAGGATTGGCGGTCATTTTCTCCGAATTGGAAGAAGAAAGTTTTACCGGTCTGGGTATCAGCGCCGGCGGAGGCATGTGCAACGTTTGTCTGGCTTACCTATCCGTACCTCTGGTCTCTTTCAGTATTAATAAAGGCGGCGATTATATTGACGACGCGGCGGCTTCGGTCACCGGCACCATCAATACTCGAGTGCGAGGTATCAAGGAAAATGGGTTTGATCTTCAGGAAAAGCCCAACAGTGATATCGAGGATGCGCTGCATATATACTACGATGACCTGATTATGAGCCTGGTACGATGTCTCAAAGACAGCATTGTTCAGACATCCACCTCTCTAAAGTTAGACCGTCCGATTCCTGTCGTGTTAAGTGGCGGCACGGCCAAGGTAAGCGGTTTCAAGGAACGTTTTGAGCATTTCTTGAAAATGGAGGACATCCCTTTGGATTTCAGCAAGATCCGGATTGCGGAAGATCCGCTCAATGCCACGGCAAAAGGAGCTCTGATCGCCGCCATGCATGAAAATTAGATTCTAAAGCTTATTTCAGTCGAGAAAAATTAAGGAGGGGCGGATAAAGCATTGATTCCTGCTCCTTCTTTCTCTTATCATGTGGTGGAATGTATCATTCATAATCCCTGTTTGTTTTGTTAACACCGAATCGGCTCCGCATTTCTTCGAAAGGTCCTGAAATGCGAGCCTTCCACCAAATCTTCTATTATAAAAGTAAAAAATAGAAGAATATGGGCCTGCGCTCCGATCTGTCACGTGAATTAGGAACGGGGATTAAATAAATTGAACAGAGATGGACACGACAATTTCCTTAAAATTGCCGCCGAAAAACTATCGGCGAATTATCGAAGAACTGTCCGTCGTCATACCAGATCCGGCATTAAAGCTAAAATTCCTGAAACAGGCCATCAATGAGCATCAAAAGATATCCGCACCATACAAGCTTTACCCCCCGATAGCCGGAATTGCGTTTCGAAATAAGCTTTTGGATACGGCTGAAAAAATTTGGCCCGGTAGCAAAAAAGCTGCAAAAAATCGTATCCGTCACGGCGCCCTTCCTGTCCCCCGTATTCGGTTACGGTGGCTCCACAAATTACGCTACTTAATTGCGTCAGCAATCCTGGCACTCTTTATTTTGGGGGTCACCACAGCCGTGTCCCCTTGGGTGAGCAGCTTTAATCTTAGCACACGATTCAAGCTGAATTCTCAGCCGGCCAAAATAACGAATACTAAATTAATTATCCGAAAGCCGATATTTTATTCCCAACGTTCCAAAAGCGGAAACAACCCGCCTTCATCTGTCGTCAAATCTGTAAATTCTCAAAACGGGGCTGAGTTGGTTCTTAAATATTTTCAGAATCCCAGGTTGTCGGCCCTGGCTCCTCAGAAAGCCATAAATACAAAATTGGATCATATTCCTCGGCAGCCGTTATGGTCTTCCCAGCCGCCCAAAAGCGAAAAACACTTACCTTCATCTATCGTCAGGCCTGCAAAATATCAAAATCAATCTGAAAAAATCCCCGAATTTCTGCAAAATCCCATTTTGGCGGCCCTGACGGCCTCTCCGCAAAACCGAAATACCACCTCAGATCGTATCTTAATAAAGCCGCTTTTATCCTCGCGGCCGTCCGAAGGCGAAAAGCAGATGTCATCACCAACCGTCAAGCCTGAAAAATATCAAAATCAATCTGAACAGGTCCTCGAATTTCTGCAAAATCCCATTTTGGCAGCCCTGACTGCCGCTTCGCAAAACCAGAATGCCACCCCGGATCGTATCCCCCAAAGGCCGATTTTATCCTCTCGGCCACCTGAAGTCCAAAAGCGTTCTTCTTCACCCGCCATCAAAATAATAAACTATCAAATAGAAACCGAGCAGGTTCCCGAATTTCTGCAGAATCCCATTTGGTTGGTGGAAAAAACATCTGATCGCGAAATCTATAGCAATCGACTACAGATAATCACAACATACACCATTTCCAATCTGCCGCGCGAATACTATCGATTCCCTAAAAATTCTGATCTTTGGCCGCCGAATAATAAAATTAGGGATAAAATCTCAGGTATTGTGTATCATGCATCGGAAAGCGACCTGTACCCCTTCATGCCGGAGATGAATCACTCTATCCTCAATTACAGTAAACGACTGATTAAATATCTCCTGCGTAAAAAATCCTATCATTTTTTTATTGATCGATTCGGGCGTGTCTATCGATTGGTTCAAGAAGACCATGCCGCATTTCATGCCGGAAATTCGATCTGGGCAGATGATGAGGAAATTTATCTAAACCTGAATCATGCCTTCATTGGTATTTGTTTTGAGGGTAATGATTTCGAAGAAACCCAGAAAAGAAATCGAAAAAAGGGCCAATCCACAAAGTTGAAATCTTCCCTTCTTAAACCAACAGGGATCTCATCGTTCAATGAGGCCCAGTTGCGATCGGGAAAGGAGTTGACCGATTGGCTCAGAATAAAATACAGCATTCCTCAGCACAACTGTGTGCCCCATGCCCTGATATCCGTTAACCCCGATAAGAGACTGATCGGTTATCATCTGGATCTATCGCGCGGATTCCCTTTCGCTAAGTTTGGACTGACTGATAAATATCAGGAGCCCCTGCCTTCTATGGTCGAATTCGGGTTTCTCTATGACCGTTATTTTAAAAAAATATTTAACGGCAAACTTTGGAGTGGAATTGGTTACTCCGAGGAAATCTTAAAGCGTAAGGCTAGGAATGCGGGGATGAGTTTTGCTAAATACCGTAAAAGCTTGCACCAAAGATTCTCCCGGTATGCGGAATGGAATAAGAAAATGCTTGAGAAAAAAGACCAGCGATTGGTGAAATCCCAGAAACCGATGGGTTAAGAAAACCACTTTCGTTTAGGTAAAAGGTAGCTTTTTTGCCGAATTCGTCATCCAAAAGCATAAGCAGCCTATTTGAGTTCCGGATATTCGGT
The DNA here is from genome assembly GCA_947259065.1 of uncultured Desulfobacterales bacterium. Taxonomy (GTDB): domain Bacteria; phylum Desulfobacterota; class Desulfobacteria; order Desulfobacterales; family JAFDCJ01; genus JAFDCJ01. Next base: position 8,516 of record CAMYLH010000050.1, on the reverse strand, counting down.
GTCAAACAGTTTAGCCTTTTGCAGGAGAAGACCAAGAATTACTGCTGTTTTCTTCGTCGCTTCGTCTTAAGCCCTCCAACAGTAGTTCCGTCACCGAACCCATCACAGGTGCATTCATATCACTTGCAGACAGTTTGCGATGGAATTTAAATTGGCCTTCTTTTTCCTTTATAATATCGTAGAATGCTTCTTTCCCTGCTTTTTTATTGTATACGGCAGTGACAATGTCGCCCAGACGAAAGGCCAGCTCAGCCGATCCGTTCGGTAGGGTAAAGGATAGTCTGCCGGTTTTCTGATTTAGGTTCATGGTCTGGACGAGTTCATCGGGCGGCAGCTCAGACAAACTGCCGATCATTCCTGAGGAAATCTCCTCTGCCCTCACGACATTTGATTTGGCCAGCCGTTGAGCCAGTAGGCGCGCCAAGTACATTTGGATAGATGGAAATTTTTTTAAAACGTTTCGAAAATCTTTTCCTTTCATAAAAATGATATTAGCCGGTTTGACAACTTTTATTGTCGCTCCGACAGAATCTCCGCTGATAAGGCTCATTTCACCAAAGACATCGCCCTTTTTCAGGGTAGAAAGGCGCCCACCCTTTTCGTCCATTACGTCGACAGCTCCCGACAGGATAATATATAAGTCTTGGGCCGGAGTTCCCTTATTTAAAACGATGTCACCCTCGATAAATTTTTTTTGTTTCAGCAGGGATACAACGTCTCGCAGACTGCGGCGGTCGAGAGATTGAAAAATTGAAAAGTCGCGAAGTATATCTGCCATAATATTGGCATGTTGTAAGTTTTCCTGGATTTTTGAGGCGGCGGCGGTTTTCAATCTAAATCGCGGTTCAACCTTGATGACGCCGGAACAACCGCTGCAGCTGTAAGCCTTCGCGGGAATCTTGCCGACGCTCTCATGTTCAATCAGTATGCGGTTGAGATCGCTGATTAAAATGCGACATGTATCTTTAGCCAGGGGAGGCTTTATCAGGGCGTTGGTGATAAATATTTTTTCGTCATCAAACCTCAGCTCTAAGGCATTTCCCGAAAGTTTAAATTCATCGTCATTTTTATAACAGGGGCATTGTCTGTTTTCAGTGATTTTAAATATAATTTCCGATTGCCTCATAATGAATTAATTATGCTATATCAAGTGTCTGACGTCAAACCTTGATTTAAGAATGTGCTTTTCAATCACTATTCAAGATGCGAGGCCTTAAACACCTTAATCCGTGATCCTTTATAAACTTCCTAAAAATGATTGCATCACGGCTCTAGGTCGACGTTCTTTCTTTTCATAATATCCGGGTATTCTATCATTAGGATACGGATAAATATTGACAAATTGTAACCGGTAAGAAATATCAATAGTGATATAACAAATCCGAAATCTAGAATTACCTAAAAAATCTGATTTAACGGAATAAAAATGGGTGCCAGCCCCTGCAGAAATAAGAAAAAAACAACAGGAGCGTATAATGAAAAAGATAAAACTGCCTAAGATTAACTGTGAAACGGTTTGTAAGGAAATCGGTGATTTTATCATCGACACAGTTAAATCAATGGAATCCACGGGCTGTGTTGTGGGATTGTCCGGAGGCGTCGATTCCAGCACGACCGCGGCTTTGATAAAATCGGCATTTGACCGCTACAACTCAAACAGGGATGGTAAACTCGAACTTGTGGGTTACATTCTTCCCTCAAACCTCAATAAAATGGAAGATGTCGAAGACGCGCAAGTCCTGGCGAAGGCGCTGGCTATCCGCTTTGAAATTCACAACATCGAAAAGTCGGTAGAGGCATTCAAGATAACAAACCCGGAAGCATTCGAAAAAGACTACCACAAAGGGAACCTGATTTCTCGGATACGGGCCAATGTGCTGTCGACAAAAGCCGCCACCGAAAAGAAAATACTGGCCGGTACCGGTAACAAGGATGAAGACTATGGTATCGGTTATTACACCCTGTTTGGTGACGGTGCGGTTCATTGCAGTCCCATCGCCGGTTTGTCAAAACGTCTGGTCAGAGACATGGCATTGTTCCTGGGTGTGGATGAAACCATCGTCCATCGGGTGCCTACAGCCGGCCTTGAACCGGGGCAAAGTGATTTTAAAGATCTGGGATATGATTATGATGTCGTGGAGTTGGTCACCGAGGGTCTTGAACAGGGATTTACCCAGGAGCAGTTGGCATCCCACGAACAAATTGCACCCTTGGTGGGGTGGTGGTGGAAGATATTTACAGACGGCATCAACGGGCAAGGGCAAAAGTAAAAATCATCCACCCGCCGACCCCGAAGATCAGCTTAAGATATGATTAAGTATAGCGGAATGTCTAGAATCTATTGGAATCGCGGTGCTTTTTGCGGCCATCCTCTTGGTAAGCCGCATGGAATAGTGAAATTTTGGAAGATTGGTTTTTTTTAACCCCATTATTCCAGGATTCCAAAATTCCATTATTCCCATTGTGATCAAAGCGAACTAATTTGTTACCCACCAAAGATAGGTTGAAACACCCGCACCACCGCATTTTCTTGAAGCGGATTACCCGCCTTGACCAACTGTCCGTCCATCGATATCATGCCGAATTTTTTGGCGGGGAGATCGATATGCGAAATCAGATCCCCCACCGTTGAGTCATCTGGAATTTCGATCTCCATTCCATAGACCGGATCGTGAACCGGATAGGACTTACTCAAAGTCCCGAATAATATAACCCGAATCTTCATTTTGCTGAAATCTTTTAAAAATCAAAAGTGCTGTCCATCTCTTCATCACTGATGATAACCACTTTGTCATGTGGCGGCAATGGTTCCTTGTAAAACATAGCGGGCAGCCGATCATCCGCATTGGTGAATCCGGCCTTGCGGTTGAATTCCCGCTCGGCCTTCAGCACCCGCAAACCCAGCGCATGCCAATCATTTTCAGCGAAAGATTTTCCCATCTTGGCCGCAACCATTTTATAAACATTTTCAATTCCCGCCGGAGTGGCCAATCCCGTCTGAGCAAAATCACAAATTCCCACGGTATCGACAGCTGCCATGTGAATCTGGGTATCGCGCGAGGCTTCCACTTGACCTTCGGCTGAAAATCGATCAAGGGTTCCGCCAAAATCTTCTAAGTTTTGGTCTACAACCCAGCCGGCGGTGTGATCTCCGCCCATGGGGCTGGTGGCGTAGGTGACCGCCATACCTTGAATCGCTCTGGGATCATAGGCTGCTATGCTTTGCCCTTTGACGACCGGCACACGGTCATGGTTGAAATGCTTTCCGACAGCGGCAGGACCGTTGCCGAGGATCATACCGAATTCGGTTGCCTGCGCGACTTCTTCGACCATTTTTATGGCTGCTTGGCCATCGCCGAAATTTTTAAAGCCGGCATCCATCGCCACCGCGATCGCCACGCCGGTACTGATGGTATCCAATCCGATATCGTCACAGAGAAAATCAAGCTTTGCGATAGCATCCAGATCACCATTGCCGATCATCCCGCCCATCGACCAGATGGTTTCGTATTCCAATGACGACGTGACGTATTTCCCGGCCGAATCCACGAATTCATTGGAACAATTAATGATGCACTGCGAGCAGCCCTTATGGGTCGTTTTACCACCCCGCTGCTTAATTAAAGCGGCCATGGTTTCGCCGCTGATTTTGTCGGCTTGCTCAAACTGTCCCATTTTTGCATTGCAGGTCGGAAAAGCCCCGGCTGCGTTGATTGGCCCTACCAGAGCGGCGGATCCAAGCTCGGGGAGAATTTCACCGCTAAATTCATCTGCCTTCACATCCCGGGCATAAGATCCGGCCGCCTCCTTAAAAGCCGTGGCATCAGCCAATGTATCGGCTGATTTCCCACCCATACTGACGACAAGCGCCTTGAGGCCTTTGGCTCCCATGACCGCCCCCAATCCTCCGCGTCCAGCCGCCCGGCAGGGCCGACCGTCGGCATCGGTGGTCTGGATGGAAGCAGCAGTCAGTCGCAGTTCTCCAGCTGGTCCGATACAGGTCACACTGTTGTTATCTCCATATTCTTCTTTGAGCTTTGCTGCAAGTTCATAGGTTCGCATCCCTTTGAACTGTTTGGCGTCAATGAGGGAGGCGTCTCCGTTTGAATCAATTTTGAGAACATACAAATTGCCCTGCTGGGCCTGGCCTTCTATAATGACTGCGGTAATCCCCAATCGCGCTAAATCGGCTGAAATCGTGCCGCCCACGTTGCTCTCTTTAATCCCGCCGGTAAGGGGGCTTTTCGCTCCGATGGATAAACGGCTGGTGTTAATCAGCGGGGTCCCGCTGAGATAACCGGGTGCAAAAATAAGTTTGTTCTCAGGACCTAGTGGGTCACAATCAGCCGGAACGTCAGAATTTATCATGATCGAAGTTAACCCTCTGCCCCCCAGGTATTCATATTCATTCGAAACCGGTTGGGTCTCAATAGTCCCCTTTGTCATATTTACCCTAAAAAACTTCATGATTTTTCCTTTCTGTGATTTAAGTTGAGCGACTGTCGGAGTTGCCGCAGATGCAAGGAAGATGTTGTTTGGCTATAGTCGCCTATGCTCGACGACATCTGACGCCGTAGATCAGGTTTTTCGTTTTTTGGTTTGAATCAGAAAATCGGCCGCAACTTTGAGTTTCTTGGGTTGGTGCTGTTAAAATCATAACTGTACGTTCAGTTAATTTACTTAATACGCGATGTCAAGGAGAAAAATAAAGATTCAGTTGGAGTTGCCGATAATACCATTGAACAGAAATAAGGAATAAATCTTAACGGAGTCCATGGGAAATTTGTTTAGCTTACCTAAACCAACATATGAAGATATAGAATATCTGATTTCGTCTCTTCCCACACTTTTAATCGGACTGTCGGATCAAAATGAAATTGTTTTTTGGAATCAAATGGCCGAAAAGGTGTTCAAGACGAATTCGGCGGATGTGATCGGTTTGCCCCTGAATCAATGCGGAGTGGCGTGTGATTGGGATAAAGTTTTTAGCGGCATTTCTCAAAGCCGGATTAAACGTCAGCCGATCCGGATAGATGATATCGGATTCCTCAGACCAGGAGATCAACAAGGGTATTTAGGCATAACCATCCAGCCTTTCGGAGATCATGATAGTATCTGGGACATCGCCATTCTGGGAGCGGACATCACAGATCGCAAGAAATTGGAAGCACAGTTGCAACAGTCCCAGAAAATGGAAGCAATCGGACAACTGGCTACCGGTATCGCCCATGAAATCAATACACCGACTCAATTTGTAGGAGACAATACCCGTTTTTTCCAGGATGCATTTAATGATTTGATCGATATTATAAAAATATACCAAGAATTATTAGAAAACGCCAAAACAGGTTCTTTGACAGATGAACTGATGGATACCGCTGAAGAAAACATTGAGGAATGTGACCTTGATTATCTGGCGGAAGAAATTCCGGTTGCCATCCAGCATACGCTCAAGGGAGTGGGACGTATCGCCAAAATTGTACAGGCCATGAAGATTTTCGCCCACCCGGGCGGTGAAGAAAAAGAACCCGCCGACATCAATAACGAAATTGAAAAAACCATTACGATCAGCCGTAATGAATGGAAGTATGTCGCAGAGTTAAAAACGGATTTTGATGCGTCCCTATCGATCGTCCCCTGCTTTCAAGCAGAACTAAATCAGGTGATACTGAATTTGATCGTCAATGCCGCCCACGCCATCGCGGAAGCATAATTGGGCAAAAATTTATATAAGCGATACCGGATCCGGTATCCCGGAAGATATTCGGCATAAAATATTCGATCTTTTTTTTACTACAAAAGAACCGGGCAAGGGCACGGGACAGGGTCTGGCCATATCCCATTCCGTCATTGTGGAAAAACATAAAGGCACAATATCCCTGGAATCACACGAAGGAAAAGGTACTACCTTTATTATCAGCCTACCCTTAGTATCTGAACCAAAGCAAAATGAATGATAAAAAAAAAAGACGGATCCTGTTCGTAGACGATGAGCCCTTGGTGCTCAAAGGCCTTCAGCGAACGCTGCGCAAAATGCGCCAAGAATGGGACACGACGTTTGTTGAGAGTGGCCGCGAGGCGCTGAATATCCTTGGTAAAAGACCTATCGATGTCATCGTTACCGATCTTCAGATGCCGGAAATGGATGGGGGACGACTGTTGATCGAAGTTAAGAAGCAGCATCCCCATGTCGTGCGTATCATTCTTTCAGGGCAGTTAAATCAGGAGATGACACTAAAATCAGTCCGACTGGCCCATCAAAGTCTTTCAAAACCCTGTGATGCCAAGGTATTGAAGCACACACTGGCCAAGCTTTTTGCACTGCGTGATTTTTTGTCGGATGAATCCATTAAAAGTATCATCTCCCAAATCGAATCTCTTCCCAGCATGCCCTCCATATACACCGAGATTGTAGCGGAAATGCAGTCTGATGATCCCGCGATCAAAAAAGTGGCAGAAATAATTTCACAAGATTTAAGCATGACCGCCAAAATCCTGCAGATGGTAAATTCTGCCTTTTTCGGACTCTTTCGAAAAATTAACAGCCCGGAGCAAGCCGTTATGATGCTTGGATTGGACACAATCAAAGCGCTCGTACTTTCGGTAAAGATTTTTTCTGAATTCAATCAGAAAAGTTTTTCCTGGTTTAACATTGACGCGCTCTTCAATCATAGCTTGGCGGTCAGCATGTATGCCAAAACAATCATTAAAAATGAAAACCTGGATCAGGGCCTGATAAATAATTCCATGATGGCCGGCTTATTGCACGATCTAGGCAAACTCATCCTAGCAACCAATTTTGAAAAATCTTACCGGCAGGTCCTGGACGAAGCACAAAGCAGCGATCGGAACCTGTTGGACATGGAATATGAGGCCTTCGGAACCAGTCATGCTGAAATAGGCGCGTATCTGATGGGGCTGTGGCGCTTGGAATACTCAATCATTGAAGCAATTGCCTTTCATCATTTACCGGCAAGAAGCATGACCCAAAATATAGGACTGCTTACCGCCGTTCATGTCGCCAATACACTGGAACATGAAGCGCAAGCTCCTTGCGCAGGGGAAACCGAATTGCAGTATGATACCGAATATCTGGATAAACTGGAAATAACAGGCCGAATACCTCAATGGCGTCAGGTTTGCAGGGAGTTAACAGAAAGGAACGGTTGATGAAAAGCAAGGTTCTATTCGTGGATGACGATGCCATGGTATTGGCAGGTCTGAAGCGGCAATTGAGAAATAAATTCCGTATCGAGACCGCTTTAAGCGGGGAAGAGGGCTTGAAAAGGATTGAAGAAAATGGACCCTATGCAGTGATTGTTTCCGATTTTTCTATGCCGGGTATGAATGGCATTGAATTTCTCTGCCGGGTAAAAGAGACCGATCCGGATAGCATACGGATGATGTTGACAGGCTCCGCCGATATGTCCACAGCCATCCAAGCAGTGAACGAAGGCAGCATTTTTCAGTTCCATCCCAAACCATGTCCGGCCGATACCTTAGGCCAGGCTATTCAAAGTGGGATTGATGTGTATCGTAAGACTAAAACCGATGAAACCCAATTTAAGAAAGTCCAAAGGTCGTTGGCCCAGGCCAGTATGATCCAACAAAACCTGGTACCTAAATCCAATCCGCAAATCGAGGGATATGATATTGCCGGTAAAAGCATTTGGTGCGACGAAACCAGCGGCGATTATTATGACTTCCTTCAACCTGGAGAATGGGAGCAGGAAAAAATTGGAATCGTTGTTGCCGATGTCATCGGACACGGCATTTCTTCCGCTTTGTTAATGACAACTGCCCGTGCGTTTTTCAGGGAGCGCGTACTCAGTCCAGGATCATCCACGGCGTTGGTTGCCGATGTCAATCAGCGTCTAGTAAGGGATATAGAGGAACTCAACCTTTTTATTACCTTGTTTTATAGTGAGATTGACATTCAAGAAAAGTGCTTCCGCTGGGTGCACGCCGGCCATGAACCGGCGATGCTCTATGACCCCGCTGAGGATTCATTTGAAGCTCTCGGGGGTGAAGGATTGCCACTGGGTGTGATGGAAAACTGTGTTTATAGGGAATCCGAAAAACAACTTCACCCCGGACAGATCATCCTGATCGGAACAGACGGCATCAAAGAAACCCACAATGAACAAAATGAATTGTTTGGGGCTGAGCGGTTTAACCGGGTCATACGCGACCATGCCCATAAACCGGCAAATGAAATCATTAAAGAGATGTTTGACGCCTTGGCGAGTTTTCGTTTCCCTGTTGAAAGGAAAGACGACGAGACCTTGGTTGTCATCAAAGTGCTTTAACGCCAACGCAGTTGCCTCGTCGTAAATTCGTGTGTCCTAAATCAGCGACCACCAGCAGAGCTGGGGATATGAGGATGGCGCCATTTAAGATCTTTAAATCGGGCAAAATGTCAAGTTTTTGTAATCAGTCCAGAATATGTTTCACCAGATGTCCCAGCTCGGGAAAAATCAGCTTTCGACAGGCCAGCTTGCATGCATTGATGCTGC
>CAMYLH010000049.1 GCA_947259065.1 uncultured Desulfobacterales bacterium | reverse complement strand
CCGCACTCCTCAACGATATCCCGAGCAGAGCCAACAACAACAGTGGGAATTTTATTTTCTTCAAGATGCCTGGCTACCAGACTCACGGTCTGGTGACAGACAGGTCAAAGGGCAGGAAGAATTAAGGCATCAACGCCATCCTCTTTGCAAAACTCAAGAACCTGAGGAGCAGATTTCTTTGATGTTTTACCTTGACTATAATCGGTCATGACCCCGTAAAATCTTGGCGAGGCTGACCCGATTTTACCGTTAGCAACACATTCAGCAAGCCGATTCAGCGGCATAAAGCTATCATTATCATTGGTGTGGGTTGATTCCTGATCCCATTGTAAATCCTGGGTATAGAAATGCTCAGGAGCATCATCTACAGGCTGGGCATACACTTTTCTCGATAAGTGCCTTTCTTGTGCGCTTTCTCCCGGTAGCTTTTCGAGATCTGTCGTTGTCAGCAAGGCAACTCTGCATTCGGAGAGTGGTTTTTCAAGTTTAGTGAAGGGTACATTTTGATGAGAAATCCATTTATAGGGTTTAGTATACCCATGAGCCGCATAATATTCCCTAGAAAGATCAATATAGCTCAAAAATGAACGATGCGGTCTACGTTGGATCATTGTTAGGTTAAGGCCTGTTCTATATCGGCGACGAGATCATCCACATCCTCAATACCAACAGACAACCTCATAAGGCTTTCCGTGACACCCAGCTCTGCGCGCTGTTCATCGGTCAGTTTTGCATGGGAGGTGGCCACCGGCGCACAGATGATGGTTTCAACACCACCGAGACTGAGTGCCGGTCTTATCAAGTTCAGATTTCTTAAGAATCTATGGGGATCGATTTTTTGATCGTCCAGTTCAAATGAGAGCATGCCGCCAAAGGCCCGCATCTGTTTGCAGGCGATATCGAAACCCGCGTGATTTTCCAGCCCGGGGTAATTTACTTTCCGGATGAAGGCGTTCGTTAGCAGGTACCTGGCAATTTCCAGAGCATTTTTATTTTGCTTCTCCACCCTGATCCCCAGGGTTTTTAAACTTCTTTCAATCAGATAGCAGGTCATTGCATTCAGGTTGCCACCAGAATTGGCCGCAAATCCTTTAATTTTTGCGATCAAATTTTTAGAAGCCAAAACGGCGCCACAGCAAATATCACTGTGGCCGCCGATATATTTTGTCCCGCTGTGGATGACGATGTCAATTCCGAAATCCAGCGGATTTTGATTGATGGGCGAGGCGAAGGTGTTGTCAATTGCGGTTAAAATATTTATTGACTTTGCGAGTTGGGCCACCGCCGCAATATCCGTGATTACCAGCAATGGGTTGGAGGGCGTTTCAATGTAAATGATTCTGGTGTTATGACGAACAGCATTTTCAATCTCATCGAGATTACTGGATACAAAAGAAAATTCTATGCCGAATCTATCAAAATCAGCAGTGGCAAAATGGTGAGTCCCGCCGTAAATATCTCTTTGCAGAACGATGTGATCCCCGCTTTTGAGCAGGGAAAAGATTACGGTACTGATGGCGGCCATGCCCGAGCTGAAGATCAACCCGTCCGGCGCGTTTTCCAACGCACATAATTTATCGATGACCGTTTTCTGATTGGGCGTATTGAAATACCGGGGATAGACATTTTCCGGTATATCAAGATATTCAAAGGAAGAAGAGGTGAAAATCGGCGTATTGATTCCCTTGGTTTCTGAGTCCAGATAAGTTCCACTGTGAACGCACTGTGTATTCTTATTCATGATATACCCTCCAAACTGTGTAATGACGAATCCCTGACAGCGACGATATAGTATTCGTGTTTGGATTTCAACCCGCACTTTTAATATGCCAATTATGGTCTTACTTTAATTAAACAAGTTTGAGACACCGTCATTAACATCGCTGATTAAAAACATAAGGAGATTCAATATGAATATTCGGCCTATGGTCTTAATCCTATTCATCCTGATCGGTTTGCCGGCCGCGGTCGCCCATTCCTACAGATTGCCTCAAATTGGAACATACACCCGGGATCAGTTTCAAGATTACTGGTACAACCACGGCGCCGAAATTTCTCGTTTTTCTTTGCAGCAGATGCGTTACGGAGAAATACACGAAGGGGACGCCGTTCAGGTATTTGTGACCGAAAAAATGAATCCAGACACCCAAGTCAAGGCGGATCATCCCGGGACACAAGACATCGCCATCTTAAAACTAAATGCGGTTAGAAAATTTTTTACCGGCATTTACCCCTATTCAATTATGACCTCGATTTTTGCGCCGGTGGATGTTCGAAATTATCCGCTGCCGCTTAAAATCAGCTCTTCAACCCAGGAATGGTGTGGTCATGTTTATACGCAATTGAATTTGAGTGAAAGTGAATACCGGGTGAGATTACACTCATACTTTGAAGGAGAGGGGGACAGGGATTTTAAAGTCCAAAAAGCCATTCCTGAGGATGCGGTCTGGACCATGATTCGACTCGATCCGGTCAGACTGCCCCGGGGTGAGTTTTTAATGATTCCCGGCACGGTGTATACGCGTTTGGTGCACCGCCCCGTGACGGTCCAAAAGGCAGTTGCAGATATATCTCTAACCGGTGAAAAAAGTCTTGAAGGAAACCCGCTGGTAATCTATGAGATTAATCTTCCCGAAGAGCAGCGAACGCTTCGGATATATTTTGAAAAAGATTTCCCCTACCGCATTCAAAAGTGGCATGAAACCCACAGGGGCTTAATCGGCATGGGAGCGAGGGTTCTTACCACCAGCGCTACCCGGACGCATACGATTATGGATCCCTATTGGAAGCATCACACAAACAAAGACCGCAGGCGGCTAGAAGCTCTTGGCCTTAGTGCTCGTGAGATGGGAAGCAGGTGAAGTCGGAATGCAGAAGGCGGAACGGCTGGCTTGATGCATCGGGCAGACAGCAAAAATAAAAAATTCCAAATAACAAATACCAGACAAATCACAATGACCGAAATTCAAAATTCCAAACAATTGGCTTTTGAACTTATTTGATGAATTCGTAAAAGGTCTGAGTTTCGATTTCTGTTCATTGTAACACGTTGAAATTAACAGCCCAGAAATATACTTTTTGTGCTTTTTGCGGCTAAATCTTACTTTGAGTTTTGGATATTGAATATTGGAATTTATTTGTAATTTGGCGCTTGTGATTTGGAATTTAAGCAGTTGGTGCTTGTAATTTGTTATTTCCGGTTTATCCAGGTTAGGCCTAAAGAGATTGGTGACGAACTGATCAGAGTCGGTCCTGCAGGTTCAAGCGGATTGGGAAATCTGAAAGGTGTTAACAAAGTCGCCGAGATGGATTTGGATTGCATGGAGGTCGAATTCACCTACGGTGTCCGTATGAATCTCGAAACCGCCAAAGACCTCGGCGCGCTGGCCAAAGAGAAGGGTATCATACTTTCCGTTCACGCACCTTACTACATTAACCTGGCTTCGGATGAAGAAGAAAAGTTTGTTGCCAGCAAGAAACGAATCCTGGACTCCTGTGAGCGGGCCCAGGCCATGGGCGCACAAAATGTGACCTTTCATGCCGGGTTCTATCAAAAGCGAACCCATGAAAAGACCTATCAGTTGATTAAAAAAGCGCTTGCGGACTTGAAAAAAACCATATCGCGAAAGCGTTGGCAGCTGACGCTTTGTCCGGAAATAACCGGCAAAACATCCCAGTTCGGATCTTTGGAAGAGCTCTTGCGTTTGAAAAAAGAAACCGGTTGCGGGCTAACCGTTGACTTCTCCCATTTATATGCCAGGCACCGAGGAGACATTGACTATGACCGAATTCTGAACAAGCTGCCCAAAAAATTCCATGCTCATTTTTCCGGCATAGCGTATGGTGATAAAGGGGAAAGAAAGCACATCAGAACCACGGAAAAATTTTTCAGGCCCCTGGCAAAGGAATTGGTCAGACGAGATTTGAATATTACCATCATCAACGAATCGCCCAGTCCCTATGAGGACGCCGTCATGATGAAGAAAGTGTTGCAGAGACTTCAGAAGAAGCCGGAAAAGAAAAAGTAAAAGCTCAGCCACTCAGACACGAAGGCACAGAAAAGCGGTGCTCGTATGAAATTACAATAGATCGGGTGGGCAATGTCATCAAATTCACATCAATTAAAATCGCCTAAATTATACTGGTTGAATGGTTGATTAGGGAAATTATAGCCATAATTTTAAAACGTTCCGATGGTTAAAACATGAAGTGTCCAATTATGTTGAAAATATGGGATAAATCCATATTTACAACCACTTAACCAATCAACTCATCAACCAATCAACGATATCTGTAATATGAGCTGCGTGCGCTTTTTTCAACCCGGAACGTTGAACCCAGCTTGTGGGGTCGAAGCCCGAAGGGCGTAGCCCCAAACCTCTCAACCTGAATGTCATTTATCTTTTGCCTGTCTGGAAGCTTTTGCGGCTTTGGCATCCGCCAATTGATCTTTAAACGCCTCATACTCAGCCTGGTCATAGGTACCTAGCTCCTTTGAATGCATTCGCCAGGTCTGAAGACAGAAATTAGCGTTATAAAAATCTTCTTCCAGCATAAATTCTTCAAAACAGCGCAGGGAGTCATTAACGGATTTTTCATATAACTGCGTTTTCATTTCGTCATATTGGGTCTGATCGAATGTGCCGGCGTCCATGGCGGTGCTGCGCCAGACATTCAGCGCAACGCGACCGCTGTAAAACCCGTCTTTCTCCATAGATCTTTTCAGCCGCCGGAACGCATCGGCAGCTTCTCGTGTCAGCATTTGCTGCCTGGCTGTTTCATCCGGACTCTGCTCAGTTTTGTTCTGGGCAATTACAAGGGGCGCCAGGAGCACCACCAGCAGCAATGCGGCTGTGATGTTAAGATACTTGCGGAATTTTCCCAATTGAGAATAAAACATAATTTAGAACCGTTTTCTCTCTCTTTCTTCCGTTAGGCAGTAGATCCCTTCCCCCCTTTGGGCTGGCTTGAAACACATGTTGTCGGATACGCATGCGGCCTTGCCTAGATCACCGGCTCGCCAGCGATTGATCAAATCCGGCTCCCGGATCAAGGGGCGACACATGGAAATATAATCGGCAAAGCCCCCATTGACAAGACGTTCGGCGACTTGAATAGATCGGTTCCCGCCGACGAGAATCAGAGGAACAGATAATTTTTCCTTAAAGGCTCTGGCATCATCTTGAAAATAAGCCTCTTTTTCTTCGGATTTGATTCCCATGCGACTCGGACTCAGCTTGCCTCCGACCAGCACGCCACCGCTTAACTCGATTGCATCGATGCCTTCTGAGACCAGCATTCTACCCGCCTCGAGAGAATCTGCCAGCACCAGTCCGTTCTCGATAAAATCTCGACAGTTCATTTTTACAAGTACCGGGTATTCTCGTCCTACGGTTTGCCTTATTTGTTGAAGCACCTCCACCACAGCTTTGGCGCGCTGCCGGATGCCGCCGCCATATGCATCGTCTCGCCGGTTGAATGCCGGGGAAAGAAACTGGCTGAGGAGATACCCATGGGCGGCATGGATCTGAACACCGTCGAAGCCGGCGTTTTGCGCCCTTTTGGCAGCGGCGCCATAGGATTTGACGACTGCCTGGATATCCTCGACGGTCATCTCTTTGCGGGGGGATTTTGCGAATCCCGCCACATGTGATGGCGCCATTGGTGTCTGCCCGGTCAGTTTGGCGTCGGCAAAGAAACCGGCGTGGGCAAGTTGCATGACGATTTTACCGCCGTTTTCATGAACGGATTTTGCCAGGGCTTCAAGACCCGCGACCAAATCGTCACTGTACACTCCCAATTGCCAAGGACCGGCTTGCCCTTCCGGGCTGACATAGGCATGGCTGCTGATGATCAGGCCTATTCCCCCTTTGGCAAGCTCAGCCATCAAATCGATGAGTTTAGGCGTACAAGCACCGTCATCTGCAGCCATTCCCTCCCAGGTTGCCGATCGAACGAATCTGTTCGCAAGCTTCATACCGTTAATAGTGCTGTGTTCGAATAGTTTGGTCATTTTCTTCTATCCTTCTAAAATTATGACTATAATTTACCTAATCGACCATTCAACCAGTAAACTATTCAACGAGGTCTGAAGTCAGAATTTCGATTTTTGTTCATTGTATCACATTGAATTTATAAGCCCTGAAATTTGGTTTTTGTGCTTTTTGCGCCTTTTTGCGGCTATATCTTTATTAAATTTTGAAAGTCCCGGGTGAGCTTCAGGAATCAATTAGGAGATAATTGCCTGATGCACGATATGTGTCCATTCGTCGAGGAGCTTTTGCCGGTTTTCGACAACCCATTTCTCTCCGTTTAGCTTTACCAGTTCCGTGATTCGGGTGCACAGTATTTGGAGCTCTTTTTCTGAGCCCGGAAGGCTCCGAGTACCCAAAAGGGCGGACACATTTTTCAGGTTGAGGGTCTTCATGACGCCTCTCATGCAAAACCATCCTGCTGTTTTTCCGGAAAATGGCGTTGCGGTTCACAGGGGTTTGAAATTATCGAAGATGAGATAACATGTCCGATCCGCATTCGTCAAGATCTACGGAACTGGATGCATCTTGACTGTTAGGCTATTTTATGGTTGGTTAACCGTCATTGCCCAATCTGAGACAAATTCAATTAACCCGTTTACATAAGCAAAAAGATAACAGTTCAGCCACCAAGACACCAGGTCACAAAGTAAAGATGCGAATTTCAAAACGATATAAGAAGTGGAAGAATTGATTCCTAACAAAAATCAGATGACGCTTTTCCTTTTTGTTAGTAATACAATACTTAACTATTTAAGAGTGTTAGTGTCTTTGTGCCTTTGTGGCTGATCGATTACGCGAAAAGGAGAATCCATGAGTCTTTTTAGCATTGATCCGGAAAAATGCCAACAAGATGCGATCTGTGTCAAGGCATGTCCCACCAACGTGATTCGGATGGGTACGCCGGACGAGATGCCGGAACCGACCCCGGACTTTGAAGAATACTGCCTGGCCTGCGGTCACTGTGTTGCCGTTTGTCCGACAGAGGCCTTCAGCCTGAACTGGCTTAGCCCCGAAAAGTGCCTGCCCGTCCGTAAGGAAATTTCCCTCACCCGGGAACAGGCCGAACAGTTTTTACGATCACGCCGTTCCATCCGCAATTTCAAGGATAAGCCGGTTGAGCGCCATAAGCTGGAAAAACTATTGGAGATCGCATGTTTTGCGCCATCTGCCAAAAACAGTCAGCCCTGGCACTGGACGGTGATTGAAGATCCGGCCGGTGTGCGTCGTCTGGCCGGTATGGTGATTGATTGGATGCGTTCGGTGATTAAACAATACCCCGAGCAGGCTGAGCAAAGAGGATTTATCCGGGTGGTGTCCGCCTGGGAAGCCGGCGAAGAACGAATTTGCCGCGGTGCACCCCACGTTATCGTAGTCCACGGCGATAAAGACTACGGGTTCGGTGCCGAGGACGGCGCCCTGGCTTTAAGTTACTTTGAGTTATTTGCACCATCGCTGGGACTGGGATCATGCTGGGGCGGCTACTTTTACTCGGCGGTCAATGCCTACCCCCCACTGTTTCAGGCACTGGATTTGCCCTCGGATCACCGGGCATTTGGTGCGGTAATGGTAGGCTATGCCAAGCTTAAGTATCAGCGGTTGCCCTTGCGAAATGAACCGCGGGTGAACTGGAAATGATGATTTCATATTTGTTCCGTCGACCTTCTATCTATCCATCATTTTTGTATAAATCCTGCTAATATGAAGGTTTGAAATTGTGAGGGAGGTGCATTTTTCAGAAGGCGAATTTTAGCCCGGTGCATAAGTAGTTTGAACCACTTTCACCATCACCAATTAATCCATAGGCACCAGATCGATGGTGAATGCGAAATATTAAATTCCATCTTGGATATTGAGGCAAGCCAGATGTTAGCTCGAAGGTAAGGTAACCTAATAATTTTTGGGCGTCTTCGTCTTCTTCCAACTCAATTTGAGACGCCTTATTAAAATACGATAGTCCACTTCCGAATGCAAAGCTGGTGTCGATATATTTGTCCCAAGGGAATTGATGCCAGCGCGTCATTACCAGCCCAACAAATTCCCAATTATCAGCTTTGTCGTCAAAAGTTCTTCCTATCTGACCTTCAAGTTCAAGGCTCAACCATTGTTTGTATCGATATATCTCTCTTGCTAAAGCTCCAACAATGACATAGTTGTCATCTGAATAGGTTGCTTGAAAAGTAAAGATATCGATTAGAGTCTCATCTGCAAATAGTCCACCATAGACAGATACAAACCATTTATAATTCGATTTATATTTCTGGCTTTTTGAACTGTCGGCATTTACATTTGGTGTAATTATTAATAGAAAAATTAAGAGTAAAACAAGACCGTAGTATCTCCTTAAAATCAATTTATTACCTCTACTTCCATGCAGACACTGATGTTCAATTCTTTAAAAATGTTAAACCATATAGATAAGAATTTGCATTTTCGAATGAAGTCTTTTGAAAAATGAGACTTGTGGTTCTGCCCCTATCGCATAAAAAATGTGGGGGTCGTAAGGAATTATCGTGATTATCTTAAACTCGGGCAAATTGATATGCACTAAGATTTGCCTCGAATTATACAGGGTCTCTGCTATAGATAGCTTGATAATCAAAAATTTACAATAACTTCAGATAATAATCGTATGTCACAACATTTTGTCAATTCTTT
>CAMYLH010000048.1 GCA_947259065.1 uncultured Desulfobacterales bacterium | reverse complement strand
CGCCTTCCTGGGCCGACGCACTCATCTCCTTGATTCCCTCCAGGCCCTGAACAGCCTCCTCGACGGCCAAAACGATGGCGCGTTCCACCTCCTCCGGACTGGCACCGGGATACGGCACGCTGATATTGACGATATCGAGATCGAAATCAGGGAATACTTCCTTTTTGATGCGGCTTCCCCAGATCAACCCGCCAACCAGGAACACGGCCATGAGCAGGTTGGCCGTTACGGAATGGCCGGCCATCCAGGCGATGGGACCTCGATGTAGTTTTTTATCTAAATGAGATTTCATTACGGTTTGATTGAGGTGTATAGAAACCCATGTAATCCAACATATTGATATAGTCGTATTGCTCACATAAACGATAAGTTGTTTTGTAAACATTCATAGGTTTTATTAATGTTGTAAAGGGTTGTCTTGGAAGACGAACGTCGAACATCGAACGTCCAACGTTGAACATCGAATAATGATGTCGCGGCGCTCCGCAATTTTATTTCAATTCTTTTCCAAAATTCGGATGTCAAACCCTGAATGACAATTTTTGTTTCTCCATCTTTTCCCATTCAACATTCGATGTTGGACGTTCGATGTTCGATGTTCAGTCTGTTTCAGTAAACCTCTTCAGTCCTCCTGCATAAAAATTACTTAGCAATTTTGGGACTTCGCCTCGGTTGGAATGATCTTATGGAGCCACCTGCAGCTGCATGCCGCTGACCGGTTTGGAGAGATCCGAAACAATCAATTGCGCGCCTGGCTGGAGGCCGTCGGTTAACAGGACCGTTTGTGCATCGCGCCACAGGGTTTCAACGTCGCGGATCTCAAGTTTGCCATCATTTGAGACCAGCCAGATACGGGTGTTGTCGCGCAAGGCAGAGCGAGGGATTCGGTAGACATTTTTCAGCGGCTGACCTTCTATCTCTATGCGTACATACTCGCCGATCAAAAGCGGTGGGTGTTTTTTTGCCGAAGACGTCAATCCCAGGGGATCCTTGACCTCGACGAGGACGCGGGCCATGCGGCCCTCTGCTTCCAGCTCTCCCAGTAGTTTAATGACGGTGCCGCTGAGCTCAATCCCGTTGCGGTAAAAAATTCGGACTTTGGAACCCGATTCCCCGGAGTCGCGTGGAATCATGATCCAGTTCAGACGATCGATCGGCATGGATGCCTGAATCCAATATTCATCGGTTCCTACCAGTTCTGCCAGCTGATCCTGACCGGATACCTGGGACCCGATATCCACATGTTTTGCCCTCACGATAGCGTTAAAGGGTGTCGAAATTTTTGTTCTTGCCAAATTCAGCCATGGCTTGGGCAGCATTCAATTGCGGTTTTTTGACCAACAGCGGCGACGGCTCATTATTTTTTTTGCCGGCGCGATTGCGGTTGATTTCATGCCACTCATCCTTGGCAGCCGCAGCTTCGGCCTCGAGGATCTTTAATTTACTTTCTGCTTCTTTAACCCTGGCTTTGGCCAGGGTGAGTGCCAATTTATAATCCTGCGGGTCGATCTGCAGAATTTCCGATCCTTTTTTTAAATATCCACCAACGGTGAATTCCGGATGAATAGACACGATTTCTCCGGCTACGCGGGACTCGAGAACGATCTCGCGCGCCGCTATCACGGTGCCCATGGCCGGTACCAAAATGCGTTCTTCGTCGGGTTGCACCTTGATCACCTGAACCAGGGGGAGAATTTTGACGGGTGGACGCTTGCGCGCTTTAGGCGCTGTTTTGCTGATATAGGCGGCTCCGGCAATACCGGCAGCGATCAGTGCCATTGACAGCACTATGTTTAAAACCCAACGGCGCCGGCGGTGCGCCCCATCCCCCTTCTGTGATGCTGCTTTGGTCATTTCGTTTGCTGACGTTTTCATGCTTTTAATATAATACCGTTTGCGGGTTCTATCAATCCTTTCTATATCGTTGGGGGATTTTGGTTTAATCGTACTAGTTCAGTCACTAAGGCACAAAGCTTTGCCCGAGGCTGTGCTCGGATAAAACGGCCTCTGAAGGGCAGCAAGCAGGTTGGTAGTTTAGAAAGGAATTCTGTCGATTTTATCTAAAAAGATAGAGCGCAGCGATTCCACCCTTCGTCATTCGTCATTCGTCATTCGTCATTCGATACTCGATGTTACACTCCTGCCATTAAATTTCCTACTTTTTTTGAAAAATTGGAGGGATCATCCACCTTGCCGCCTTCGCCGATGACGGCCAGGTCGAGCAGCAGATGGATGTAGTCGTTGAGTTTCGGGTCTTGCTTGTCCGCTTCAAACATCCCCAGTATTTTTTCCATGACCGGATGCGACATGTTAAGTTCCAGGGCGCGTTTATTTTCCGGGACTTGCTGGCCGGTTGACTTAAGGATCTTCTCCATGTAACCGCTCATGTCAAACGTGTCGCCGGATAGACAGGCCACAGAGTCGGTCAGGCGGGTGGAGGGGCGGACTTCTTTGATGGTATCTTCCAGCTTTACGCGTATATGCTTAAATAGGGTCTCGTATTTCCCTTTTTTTTCTTCGTCGACCTTGTCGATATCGAGATCGCCCTTTTCAGCACTTTTCAGTTTTTTGCCGTCATATTCATTAAGTGCCTGGGTTACCCATTCGTCGATCGGGTCGGTCATCAGCAGGACCTCAAAGTCTTTCGATTTGAGCTGTTCGAGCAGGGGGCTGTTGATCAGTGCCGTCATGTTTTCACCGGTGATATAATAGATTTCCTTCTGGTCCGGCGGCATGCCCTCAATGTATTGCTGAAGCGATTTCCACTTGCCGTCGGATTTTGTGGTTTTGTAGCGCAGAAGGTCGGCAATCTTATTTTTATTTTCGAAATCGGTGTGGACACCGACTTTGAGTATGGCGCCGAATTCCTCCCAGAATTTTTCATATTTATCCTGCTCCATGTTATTGAGCAGATCGATGAGTTTTTTCACCAGATTGCGACGGATATTGCGCACCAGACGATCCTGCTGGAGGATTTCGCGGCTGACGTTGAGGTTGAGATCCGGCGTGTCCACAACGCCTTTGACAAACCGGAAATACTCCGGCATCAGCTCTTTGCAATCGTCCATGATAAATACACGTTTGCAGTAAAGACGCACACCGTGCTTGGATTCCGGATTGAAGATGTCAAACGGCGCCTTGGTCGGCAAGTATAAAAGGGCAGTATATTCGATGGTGCCCTCCAATTTAAGATGGAGCTTTGCCAGCGGTGGATTCCAGTCATGGCTGATGTGCTGGTAGAATTCTTCGTGTTCCTGGTTTCTTCTTTTATGACCTTGCGGGTTGTCTCGCCGATGGGCTTGCCGTCCTTATCCTTAAGCTGTTCATTTTCAGGGATCGGTTCGTCTTTCTCGACGTCCATGACGATTGGATAGGCCACGAAATCCGAATGTTGTTTAACGATATTGCGAATCGTCCATTCGTCGGTGAAATCCTGATCGTCTTCCTCCTTTTTTTTCAATTCCAATGTAATGATCGTACCCCTTCCGCTCTTTTCGGCCTCGGTGATGGTGAATTCACCATCACCGTGGGATTCCCAGCGCACCGCGGGATGGCCGTTTGCGGATTTGGTCAACAGTGTTATTTTATCAGCCACGATGAATGAGCTGTAAAAGCCGACACCGAACTGACCAATCAATTCCGGGGTGAGAGTGGCCTCCTTGTTGAGCTGTTTCATGGCTTCGAGGAAGTCATTGGTACCGCTTTTGGCGATGGTGCCGATATTTTCCAGGACTTCGTCATAGGTCATGCCGATACCGTTGTCTTCAACGGTCAGGGTGTTTTTAACGGCATCCCGTTCGATGTTTATTTTAAATTCACCGTCATTGCCGAGAATGCCCTCGTCGGTCTGGGCTTTGAAACGCAGTTTGTCGATTGCGTCCGAGGAGTTTGAAATCAGCTCCCGCAGAAAAATTTCCTTATTGGAATACAGGGAGTTGATGATCAGATTCAGCAACTGTTTGATTTCGGTTTTAAATTCATGAGTTTCGGTTCTCACAGCCATTTTTAAAATTACCTCCTAATTTTTTTGGGATCTAATTCTCCGCAGCTTGTTGCGATATAATAGACATTATTCGTATAGCTCGATACCCTGTCAGTTCTGCTGCGAGGAACCTTAATTTTTTGCTTATATAATGAGTGCAAATTCAAAATTGTCAAGGTGAGTGAATCATCTGTTTTCATGGATGAATCGGCCTGATTTTGGTTTGTCGCGCCAGTTTGAAAACGGACAATTTGGATTTGTTGAAACCCCATACCTGGTCAAGTTTCATTCTTGAAAGTTTCAGATCGTTACAAATTTGACGCTAATCAAATAAATTCGGACGATTTCATCCGGTTTTCCGTTATCGAAGGATGAGCGCTATTTGAACTTGTGGCGGACCTTTTGGCTGCAGTGCCACCCTGAATGAACATTGGCCGTCTTTGACGGATCAATCAGAGAAAGTAAAAATATCAAAGTTTTAGGCACTAAAATTGCATTCCCAGCTAGCGTTATTCTAATCATTCGAAAATATCCCAATTCAATTTATTTGCCGGAAAATACACAAAAAAGATTATTGAAAAATTAATAAAGGCCTAATCCACAAATGTTTGTCCGGAGGCTGAGAACTAAAATTGCGATTAACCTCGCGATGATATTGCTGTTGGCGATGGTACTGATCGATTTGGTTTCGATGGTGACCGTCAGACGTGAGTTGATCCGCTCGGAAGTTTCAAAGGCCAACCTGCTTTTGGCATTTCTCGATGACGACGTGTCAAAAAATTCTGTTGGGACCGCGACGGCCGGCGGTGTGGACCCCGAGTCGATGTTGATCAAAATGATAAACGACTCACAAATTTCAGTTGCACTGCTCTTGGGAGCAAACGGCGAAAAGGTTTATTTGGGTCCGCGATCGGAAATTTCAGAACGTGAACTTGTCGCCTATACAAAACAGGCCCTAGCCACCGGGAAAAAAACGTCGCATTTTTCTGATATCACCTGGGGTATATTCTGGAATCAAAAGGCAAAATTGGTACTTTCGGCACCTTTGTCACACAACAATGTGACCGCCGCCGGTGTCAGTATCGTTTTGCCGCTCGAGAGCATTTACAATGCACTCAGGCACTCGCAGCAAATCCTAATCATATACATTTGCATTAATCTAATCATTCTCACCTATATTGGAATTTACCGCATCTCCAAGCTTTACCTCCTGCCGCTCGGCAGACTGGCCAAGCGAGCGGAGGATTATAAGGAGGATGATGAAATCATATTTTCGGTTCGCAAGGAAGACAATGAGCTCAACCGGCTGTCCAAATCCTTGAACATCATGCTCAAGCGTATTTCAGCCGACAAGGAGAAGCTACGGTCCACGGTGTTGTCCCTTGAAAAAGCAAACCAGGAGTTAAAAAAGGTTCAAAAGGAAATCATTCAAGCCGAAAAATTGGCTTCCGTAGGCAGATTGTCGGCCGGTATCGCCCATGAAATCGGAAATCCCATCGGCATCGTCATCGGGTATTTGGATCTACTCAAACAAGAAGATATTTCTGCAGCGGAACGAGACGAATATATACACCGCACGGAGGCGGAAATCGAGCGCATCAACACCATTATCCGGCAACTTCTGGAAGTGTCGCGTCCTTCCAGTTCAGATCGTACGGCGGTTTCGGTCCACCAATTAATTTATGATACGGTCAGCGTCTTGCAGGTTCAACCGCTGATGTCAAACATTGAATTCTCGCTTAAACCGGTTGCCGAAGACGATACTGTGCTGGCCGATTCCAACCAGCTGCGGCAGGTATTTTTAAACCTGATTATCAATGCCGCGGATGCCGTCTCGGTTGAGGGTGAAGATAGCGACGGGAAGCTGGAAATAACCACCGCACTTGAGACGGATGTTGACCCTGATACAGAGAACCCGGCCACACAGCTAAAAATTATGTTTACCGATAACGGGCCCGGTATCGATGAAGAAAGCCTGGGCAATATTTTCGACCCCTTTTTCACCACCAAGGACCCCGGCCGGGGAACGGGGCTGGGTCTTTCTGTCAGTTTCATGATTGTTGAAAGTCTGGGCGGTACGATGACCGTGGCGAGTGAAGTCGGCCGGGGAACGACGATGAATATATCTTTGCCGCTATTAAATCATGGCTTGAGCGGTTCAGCGTCCAGGGTTCCCGGTTGAAGAACCCTAAAGGATGTATCCTTAGGGAGTTTCGCATTTAGGGGAACGGCAAGGCTGTTGCACCCAATGTATGCAAGCGGTTTATCCGAGCGTCGTGTTGAAACATAAGCAATGTCAGAATATTACAACCTCCGAGCCCGGAATTCTAGACCGGGAAACACTTCGTTTAGGATATGATATCCTTTGTGGCTCAATGCCTTAGTGGCTGAAATATTACATTCATTACTTTCTCATTTTTCCGGTTTATCCGGGTTAGGATGCAAGCCATCACAATGACTGCCAAGACGGTTGAAAAGCGACTACTGATCATCGATGACGAAGCGAACATGCGTCACATGCTTTCTACGGTCCTTAAAAAGGCCGGTTACCAGGTGGAAACAGCAGCCGACGGCGCCGAAGGCCTGGAGATGATACAGCAGTCCCCGTACGATTTTATCCTCTGTGACATTAAAATGCCCAAAATGGACGGGATGAAATTTTTAAAGTTATCCCGGGACCTGATCGGCACCGCCACCGTCATCATGATGTCCGCTTACGGAAGTATCGATACCGCAATTGAGGCTATGAAATCAGGTGCTTATGATTATATATCAAAGCCTTTTAAAACCGATGAAGTCTATCTGACCTTGAAAAAGGCGGAAGAGCGGGAGAGTTTAAAAGCTGAAAACCGGTTGCTAAAAGAGCGTATTCAAAAGATTGAGGGGAATTATAATTTCGGCCAAATGGTCGCCAAAAGCCAGGCCATGCAATCCGTTTTTCAATTGGCGAACAAAGCCGCACAGTACAAGACAACCGTGTTGATTCTTGGCGACAGCGGAACCGGCAAGGAGTTGATCGCACGGGGCATCCACGACAGCGGCATCAGGGCCCCAGGACCCCTTGTTCCGATAAACTGCGGCGGTATTCCTGAATCTTTGCTTGAGAGCGAGCTTTTCGGTTACAAAAAGGGGGCTTTTACCGGTGCCGATCGTAACAAAAAAGGCCTGTTTCAAGAGGCTGAGGGGGGCACTATTTTCCTGGATGAAATTGGAGAATTACCGCTATTGCTGCAGGTGAAACTTCTACGGGTTTTACAGGAGAATGAGGTTCGGCCGGTGGGCGATTCAAAATCGCTGCAGATTGATGTTCGTGTTATTGCCGCGACATCTAAACAGTTGGAAGCGGAAGTCAAAAAGGGTAGTTTTCGCGAAGATCTCTACTATCGGTTGAATGTCATGACCGTAAAAATTCCGCCCCTGTGTGAACGAACCGAAGACATTCCAATATTGTGTAAGCATTTTATGGGTCGCCTCAATGAAGTTCTGGATAAAGACATCACCGGTTTGGCTCCGGATGCCATGGCCCGACTGCTTGAATATCATTGGCCCGGCAACGTTCGACAGTTGGAAAATGCTATCGAAAGAGCTATGGTGGTCGCCGATGATTCGCTGCTGCTGACCGAACACTTCGCCGCAGAATTGATACAAAATGACAGACACACCCCGAAGGACGCCCTCATTGACGGATTATCCTTAAAGGATGCGCAGAAAGTAGTGGAGAAAAAGCTTATCACCCAGGCACTCGAAGAAACCGGAGGCAATCGTACCCGGGCCGCCGGACTTCTAGAAATCAGTCATCCCTCATTGCTCACCAAAATAAAAGCCTATGGGATAGACCTGTAAATTCGGTTGATGGGTTGTATAGTTGATTCGTTGGGTGGCTGAAACGACAGGGATCTAATCCGAATACCCCAATCCGTCGATTTTCTGTCTAAGCTTGCCGGAACACTTAAAGGTGACGACTTTTCGGCCTCTGAGCATCAAATCCTCCCCGGTGGCAGGGTTCCGACCCCTGCGTTGGGCTTTATCTTTGACACAAAATTTGCCAAATCCTGAGATCAGGACATCCTCACTTGATTCCAGAGAGCGTTTGATAATTTCAAGCAAGTTTTCAATAACTTCCACTGATTTTCTCTTTGATAAACCAAGATCGTGAACTGAAGTAACGATATCATTTTTGGTTAACGCCATAGTTCATCCTCCAAAGAATTATTCGTTCTCCGGCTGGATATCTTCCTCTTTGGCCGGCATCACTGTGTCAACTTTTTTCATTATATTATCAACATCTTTCATAATTTCATCAAGTTCAGCCTTCAACTTCAAATCTTCTCTATCCTTCATTCAGGTTTCTCCGTCTAAAATGATATTGCGAAATGGTTTAACGACAATGCTACTAACCCCCAAAGTTGTTTGCCCTCCTGCTTTTGCAAGGTTAGGGTAAACTTTCATGATTATTCAATGTGGGGACACCGATCAAAGCCAATATCCTCGAACACACTGTAATTATAAAGAATATATGGATAATCATTTTATGTCAAGCAACTTTCTGAAAAATATTGATCAATCAGAAAGTAACCCAATTCAAATTTCACCAGCCTTGGTTTTTCCTGGTTTGGGATTGAGATAGATTTTTTTGTAAGCCGGAAGGTGGTGTGAGAAAAAATGTAATGAAGTCTGAGAAAAATACAAATCAAGAAAATTAGAACATCATCATATTTGCCTGCTGGCCAGTAGATGGATCATTCCCGAATGCGTGCATGACAACCTTGCCTCCAAGGTTTTCGATCTGCTTAGCTCCTTTTCTAGAAATTGGCCCGGATCACTTTTAGTTGTTTTTCAGTAGTTTATATCCTCGGCGTATGGTAAACTCATCCTTTAAACCTCCTATCGTTCCCCGTAGCTTTCAGGCTTGCAAAATATTCTTAAAACGTCTATAAAACGTCTGCGAAAATGGACGTTTTGACACCCAAATGCCCCAAAATGAGGGGTTGATAAACAAAAAGGGGAATCAGATAAATGGTTATAACTATCTGATTCCCCTTGTGATAATTTGGAGCCGACGAGCGGAGTCGAACCGCTGACCTGCTGATTACGAATCAGCTGCTCTACCAACTGAGCTACGTCGGCCTTTCATACAATGGAACAAACGATTTATTAAAAGATCAGGATAACCGTTCGCAGTTCAACGTTCAGGGTTTAGGACAAAGAAGGCATTAAAGGCCCGAAGTCTTCGATAATAATGTTCATTTTTTCGAATAATTGCCGACTTGGCTCCAAATCCTGGATTAGGCCTGACGAAGCTGACGCTATACTCGTCATTACGAATCCAAAATGCTGTCCGGGGACAAAAATGGAACCTTGAACCTTTGAACCCGCGAACACCTACACCGTTTTAAATAATTGTTTTATGTTACAAAATCAAGAACTAATTTCAATTGAAACTTTATTCGAAAAGCTGCCTGAAAGAGATCGCGGCATCGAATGTTTCGGGTTTTCCGGCTCTGAAAAAGCCTATCTGATTTCTAAGATTTACCCGATACTGAAGGCATCTATTCTGGTGATCGTCTCCTCGGCTAAAGAAGGGGAGCGTCTCATCGAAGATCTGGTTTTCTTTACCGGAAATCGTCAGGTGCCGATCTTTTTTTTTCCGGCCTACAATATTTTGCCCTTTAAATTTATTTCCTACCACAACGAAACCGCCGGTCATCGTATCAGTGTCCTTTACCGCTTACTGCAAGGCGGGCTTCCTGCTATTGTCGTGACCACGGTTGATGCCTTACTGCAAAAAATTATTCCCAAACAGGAAATCAATCGCTATGCCGAACTCGTCATCGCCGGCGAAGAAATCGACCGAGAGCATTTAATCGCAAAGCTAATCGCAGGCGGATATATTAAAACGGCCATCGTTGAAGAACCCGGGGATTTCAGCATTCGAGGCGGGATCGTCGA
Organism: uncultured Desulfobacterales bacterium; assembly: GCA_947259065.1. Taxonomy (GTDB): domain Bacteria; phylum Desulfobacterota; class Desulfobacteria; order Desulfobacterales; family JAFDCJ01; genus JAFDCJ01. Next base: position 2,036 of record CAMYLH010000048.1, on the reverse strand, counting down.
CATTTTTTCTCCGCTTTACCCGGATCCATTGAGAATTGAGTTTTTTGGGGACCTTGTGGAATCCATCAGGTTTTTTTCGGCTTCAAATCAACGAAAAATTAAGGATATCGATGAAGCCGTGATATTGCCGGGAAAGGAAGTGATCCTGAATGAGGCGTCGCTGCCTCACATTATCAGCCGCATCAGAGCCCTGGCAAATGAACTCGAAGTCCCGGTGACCCATGCCAGAAGAATCATCGATAAGATCAGAAATGATGAAGAATTGCCCGGGATCGAAAGCCTGATCCCCTTAATTTACCCCAAGCTGGCGACGCTATTTGATTACATGCCCCAGGATTCACTGATCGTGACCCTCAATCCTGAAGAGCTGGAAAAGATTGCCAAAGAGACCGAAACGCGGGTAATCATCAATTTTAATTCATCACGCGATGAGAGAAAGCTATGTGTCGAACCTCATCAACTATACCTGGATTGGTCCCAGGCGGCAGCATTCATATCAGAACGGAAACCGCTGACGTTCAATATGCTCGATGTCTTGAAGACCGAAGATCAAAATCAGGTCGATCCCTACCGGTTTAAGGCGTCGATTGAAAATAACACAGACCTGAGCATGGAAATTAAAAATTCCCGTGAAAAAGAGCAATTGCTCAGGCCGCTGGTGAAATGGTTGACGGATCAACAACGCTCCGGTTTGGCAGCCCTTGCCGTGTGCCGCACCCAATCCCAGGCTGCCAGACTCGATTCCCTGCTGGTTCCCTATGGTCTTCAATTGACGCCTGTGAATGAGTTTTCGGAAATCAGCAATGTCAAAGGTCAAATGTACATCTGCACCGGTCAGGTTTCCAGCGGATTTGTGTGGCCGGAAGAATATCTGGCCGTTATCACCGATGATGAAATTTTCGGTGTGCGACATCATCGTCGTAAACCCCCCGAACCCGGACCCCGCCCCCAGCTACTTGACCTGCAGGAATTGAAACAAGACGATCTCATCGTTCACTATGATCACGGAATCGGCCAATACGGCGGGCTTGTCAAATTAAGCATTGACGGTATCACTAATGATTTTTTGGTCATCACTTATCATGGAGGCGATAAGCTTTATCTGCCGGTTGATCGCATGGGCGTCGTGCAAAAGTACATGGGGGTGGACAGTATTGTACCGGTACTCGATACCCTTGGCGGCAAATCATGGGAACGGGTAAAGGCCCGGGTAAAAAAATCGGCCGAAAAAATTGCCGGGGAGCTTCTCAAACTATATGCCCGGCGCAACGTGGAGCAGGGCTTTGCGTTTTCGCCGCTCGACAGCTATGTTAAGGAATTTGAGGCGGGATTTACCTATGAAGAGACAGCAGATCAGCTCAAGGCCATTGAGGACGTGATCAGCGACATGCAAACACCAACCCCTATGGACCGCCTGGTCTGCGGTGATGTCGGCTATGGTAAAACAGAAGTTGCCCTGCGGGCATCCTTTTTAACGGTAAATGACGGTAAACAGGTTGCGATGCTGGTTCCGACCACCATTCTGGCCGAACAGCACTATGCAACCTTTTGCAGCCGGTTTGAGCAGTATCCGGTCAATGTTGCCTGCTTAAGTCGTTTCCGTACCCCTCGCGTGCAGCGTGCCATCATCAATGATCTTAAATCGGGTCAGATCGATATTGTGATCGGCACGCACCGGCTGCTGCAAAAGGACATCGCATTCAACGATCTGGGGCTTTTGGTGCTGGATGAAGAGCAGCGCTTTGGTGTCAAACACAAAGAGAAACTGAAACGGTTAAAAAGCACGGTGGATGTCCTGGCACTGACGGCAACGCCGATACCCCGAACCCTGCATTTGTCTCTGGTGGGGGTCCGTGACATCAGCATTATATCGACGCCACCCGAATATCGTAAATCGATTATGACCTACATCTCTGAATTTGACGACACCTTGATTGCCGAAGCCATTCGAAAAGAGCTGAGGCGTCATGGACAGATTTTCTTTGTTCATAACAATATACAAAGCATTGACAGAATTTCAGGCAAATTGAAACGTC
>CAMYLH010000047.1:8959-10362 GCA_947259065.1 uncultured Desulfobacterales bacterium | reverse complement strand
GTGTGCGGGAGAACCGCACGCACGGTTCGGAGGGCGGGGAGGGTTAAAACTCTTCCCGACCCCTATCATACCCCCAGCTCTGCTGGTGGTCGCTGATTGATCGATAATACCTTCTGCTAGGTTGGGATTGGAATTTTCTACCAGTTTTCTATTTCCCAATAAGGTATGTACGAATCGTTGTAGTCTGATTTGTCTAATTTTTTCGTAAAGCATCTTTCGCCATATTGGGGGAATTTCAAACAAATCTTGTATTCACCCAACGGAAGGTCTAATTTCAACACCCATGGGAGATTACTGTAAAACAAAAGGTTATTTTTTTTAAAATTATTCAATTTTTGGCTGCAACTTATCTCAGAAGGTAACATGCCTGATTGAATCAAAGTTCCACGATTAACGAGTTCAATCGTATATTCAATGCAACTTTGGGATTTATTAACAAGATAGGTTCGATATAAATCATGCTCAGATGAACCGTAGCTGAAAGAAACATTCCATGACAAAAAAAACAGTGAGATTAAAAGAATTCTACGGAGTCTTTTCTTCATTTTCGATGCCCCCTTTTCTCAAAAACGCACATTGAAATATAATGTAGGTATTCAATACGGAGCAAAATTGAGATTACCCCCCAGCCGCTCTGCCCTTGGTAACTTTAGCAGAATCGGGCAGCGTTCTAGGTACTTTGATTCGAAATAAGGTTCCCTTGCCGAATGTTGACTTTACTATGATTTCGCCGCCATGCTGCTGCACAGTTGCATTTGAAATAAAAAGCCCCAATCCGGTTCCCTTATCCCCTTTTGAAGAAAAAAAAGGGGTAAAGAGCTTTTCCTGCGTCTCTTGGTCCATTCCAATACCATCATCAAAAACATCGAACACAACATGCTCTTTGGATTGCTTGACACCGAAAACGATTTTATGAAAATTTTTTGATGTGTCTCTTGCGCACGCATCGATAGCATTTTCAAGTATGTTGGTTAGCGCAGAATGGACATAGCCGGCATCAACTTCAAAATCTCCTACTTTCGAGTCAAAATCGTTTACAAATTCAATTAGTTGTTCTTTCATTTTCGATCCCACTACCTTGGCCACCTCATGGGCCAAACTCAATACTTTAATACGTTCCCACTTCAGATCTCTCTCTTTGGCGTAGAATAGGATATCCAATACCATCTTGCGAATTCGATCCACCATCAGTTTAATAGTTTGCCACCCTTCCTCGATCTGTTCTTGGTTCTCCTTGGCAAAGCCAGAATCCAGTATATACATCCCACCATCCAAGCCGGTTAGCAGACCCTTGATACCATGAGATATGGACCCAATCATCAAACCTAAGGAGGACAGGTGATTTTGGAGTTCTGTCTTTTCCTGCACGAGTATTTCAAGGCTCTCTGTATATTCTTTTAATT